>CAIOCH010000371.1 GCA_903856525.1 uncultured bacterium
CGCATGTCCACGATGGGCCTCGGTCGCTGGCAGGAGTCGCGGGAGGAACTCGATGATGTGAAGTGGACCGCCACGCTCGAGCCGCGCGAGGGTGGAGGCGACACACTGCAGGTGCGTGCCTCGGCGGAGAATCCCGAGCCGCACTTCTTCCGAGCGCGCGTGCTCGTGATCACCCCGGCGCTCGACCGGGTGTCGGTGCGCACCACGCAGGGCGACGTGACGGTGCTCGAGAACCAGGGGCCCGTGGACATCGAGACCACGCGTGGCGACGTGCGCATGCTCACCCCGTGGCCCATGACGCAGCCCATCAAGATCATCACCAGCCAGGGCTCCATCGACTACCGCGTGCGCGGCGAGTCGAAGGGCGCCTTCGACGCCGCCTCGCACGGTGGCGAGGTCCGACAGCGCTGCGAGTACGGCCACTGGCGCGCGCTCGCTGCCGAGAACGACCACGACCGCATGCTCGCCACGCTCAACAACGGCACCAACCCCGTGTTCCTCCGCACCAGCGAGAAGAACATCCGCGTGGCCGTGGTGGCGGACCCGACGAATGTGGGCCGGGAGATCGTCGATCCGTGAGTTTGAGCGGTCGCGCCTGCGGGCGCTCCCTCTGGTGGTGATGACGTGGTGATGACGGTTGGTTCGGGTTGGGAGTGATTGACGTGAGCCTGCGGAGACCTCGGGTGCCCGTCAGTCGCCGCGCAGCGGAGACTGCGGAACGTTGGACGTGAGCCTTCGATGTGCCGAAGGCAGGACGTCATCCGAGGTCTGATCGAAGGCCCACACCACCCGTTCCGCAGTCTCCGTCGGCTTCGCCGCCGGACGACGGACGGGCACCCGATGGACATCGAAGCCTCACGTCGATCACTCCCACCGCCGTGACCACGGAGTCATATCCCGTCACTCCCACCAAAGGGAGCCGCCGCAGCGGCGACCGCTCAAGCCACGCGGCGACCGCTCAAGTCACGCGGCGACCGCTCAATACAGCAGGCCTTTGCTACAGTCCCTCCGTGAAGGAAGTCCAAGACCACTGGTTTCGTCTGGCCAAGGAAGAGGGGTACCGCTCGCGGGCGGCCTACAAGTTCATCGACATCGATGACCGCAAGCGGCTGATCCGACGAGGTGACCGCGTGCTTGACGCGGGTGCGGCCCCGGGCAGTTGGACGCAGGTTGCGGCGCAGCGGGTGGGGCCCAAGGGCGAGGTCGTGGCGGTCGACCTCAAGCAGATCAACGGCGGCGGCTACCCGCCGAATGTGCGGCTCATCCAGGCCGACCTGCGCGACCTCGACATGGCGGAACTTGGTGGCCAGCCCTTCGACGCCGTCATCTCCGACATGGCCCCCGATACCACGGGCGACCCGATGGGCGATGCCATACGTTCGGCGCGGCTGTGCCACGACCTCCTCGATCGCTGCCCCGAGTGGCTTCGCAAGGGCGGGAACCTCACGATGAAGGTGTTCGAGGGCGGCGAGTATCCCGAGTTGCTCAGGCGTGCCGGCCGCATGTTCGAGGAGGCCAAGGGCTACAAGCCTCGCGCCTCCCGCGCCGAGAGCGTGGAGATGTTCGTCGTATGCCTCGGCTACCGAGGCAACGACGGCCGCGTGCCCACCGCCGACGACGCGCTGCTGCCCAAGCGCAAGCCGTCCAAGGGGTGGGGCGGCGGCGAGTAGCCCAAACCTGCGCGGGTTCGGCAGACCTTGCGCGGTCCGCTCATGCCGAGATGCGTGGACCGCGGCTGAGGCGTGGCTGGGCGCGTCCGGGAGATAGGCACGGCAGTTGCATTGGCCTCCTGCGGCATTCGCCGCCAGCAAGGAGATTCCATGCAGATCAACGGCGCCTCACTCTCTGCCTCGCAGTTCCGTCCGCTCTCGCGCCAGACGGTGCCGATGGCCCCGACGGCCCCGAACGCGGGGGCCAAGATCCCCGAGTCGCCCGCGTCCGGTGTGACCTTCCGCGACACCGAGGCTCCCTCGGCGGCGGTGAGCACCATCATGCAGCACTGGGGCACCTCGAATCCCGAGGGCGACATGAACAGCGACGGCATCGTCGACGCGCAGGACCTCGCGATGGTTCTGAACGCGGGCAACGATCCGCAGACCGTGGTGCAGCAGAACTGGGGCCAGAGCGGCTCCGGAGCCGCCGCGAACGGCGACTACAACGGCGATGGCATGGTCGACGCGATGGACCTGGCCATGGCGCTCAACGGCGGCAACGAGCCGCGTGCGCTGGCGGCACCCGATGCGGGGTCCGCCGAGCCGACCGTCGAGCAGCTCGTGGGCAGCATCGTCGACACGACCTTCGCCACGCGCGACAGCGACGCCGACGGCGTGTTGCTCGCCAAGGACTTCGCCTCGACCACCGATGCATCGACGGGCAGCAAGCTCTTCGAGCGCCTCGACCTCGACCAGAGTGGCGGCGTCGGGCGCGAGGAACTCAGCAAGGCGCTGCTCTCGGAGCTCGATCGCTTTCGCGAGCAGTTCCCCGGCGCCAAGCCCGAGGCGTTCGCGCGCCGGTGGCTCGACACGCTGACCACCGGCCGTCCGATGGCCGACTACGGCCAGTTCCAGCGGGTGCAGCAGCTGTTCGCGCAGCGGCCCGCGCCCTGGTCGAATTCCCAGATCCTGTCCGCTCGCGCCTGATTGAGCCCAGGCCGAGTTCTGTGTCGAACCTGCCCGCGGAGGATTCCGCGGGCGGTTCGTTTCGGCGGCGCACCACACGTCGCGCGGCTCACACCGTCGCCAGCCGTCGCACCACTTCCTCGACATTCGCGCGCGAATTGAACGCGCTGATGCGGAAGTATCCCTCACCGCAGCGGCCGAAGCCCGCACCCGGCGTGGTGACCACGCGCGCCTGGCG
>CAIOCH010000372.1 GCA_903856525.1 uncultured bacterium
GGCCACTTCGACATCACCGACTTCACGGTCGTGCCCGCACCGGGCGCGTGCGCGCTGCTCGGCCTGGCGTCCTTCGCGCGCCGCCGACGCCGCTGACCGCCCAACGCGGCGGTGGGTTCACCGCGCCTTCCGCCGCCCGTCGTGTGCGGCGCCGAGTTCGTCCCACGACGCATCGAAGGCGAACGCGTAGTTGCGCCAGCGCCCGATCGACGCGCGGTTGATCGGCCGCCGGACCTGCTCGTGCGACAGCGTGAACACCGCGCGCGCGTTCCCCTCGGGGGCGAGCACGCGGTCATCCATGTCCAGCCCGAGCCGCGACAGGCAGCGCGCCGCATGGACCGCCGGGTCTGCCACGAGATCCTCGTAGACGATGGACTCATGCGGGATCTGCAGCACCGCGAGCGCGCGCGGAAGCACCGCACGCTCGGCCTCGACCACGCGGCGGATCGACGCCAGGCTCGCCGTCCACCCATCGCTCACGGGATGGAAGTACGAGAGGAAAGTGCTGATCGCCATGTCGCGCGGATCACGCGCCACATGGAAGCACACCGCACCCGGCAGCACCGCCGCCACGGCGGGGAGCCAGCGCCAGGCGCGCAGCGTCTTGTCGAAGGTCCAGCGGCGACCGGTGCGCACGCCGGCGTCCGCGCCCGGATCCACCCGCAGCAGCCGCTCGGCGCCCGCCAGATAGCGCTGCTGCGTTGCCCACAACCCCTCGCGCGGCGCCAGCGCCAACCCTCGCGGCCAGCGGGCCATCGACACCAGATCGCCTCCGATGCGATCGATCCCGTCGTATTCGCCGATGCCGCTGATCGCGGGATGCCGATCCAGCATCTGCTCGAGCAGCGTGGTGCCCGAGCGCGGCAGTCCGACGACCAGCGAGACGCCCTCGACGCGATCGACGCGCGGTGTGATCCAACACGCCCCCTTGTCGACCTCCGCGCGCATGGCGCGGACATCCGCGAGATGCCCCTCGAGGTCGAACGGCGGGGTCGTCTCCGCATGCATGCGCGTGGCGAGATCGAACGCCTCGCGGTAGCGGCCCATGCGGTCGAGCAGCGCCACCGCCTCGAAGCCGGCCGCGCGGCGCACCAGCGGGTTCCGCTCCCGCGCCAGCAGCGACTGCAGTTCCGCCAGCGTTCCCTCGGCATCGGTACGGCCCCGCAGCCGCATCCGCGCCAGCATGATCCGTGAATCACCCGCCCACGCCGCCACCGCGTCGAGATGCGCCGCCAGCTCCGCATGGCGATGCGCGAACCACAGCACCTCGGCGAGCACCACGGCCGCCTCCGCCGACTGCGGCGCGCGCGCCGACAGGATGCGCCGCAAGCCCTCCACCGCCCTGTCGATGCGCCCGAGCCGCTGGTCGATCAATCCGCGGATCAGCAGCATCTGCGGATCGGACGGCGCCAGGCGCTGCGCCTGCTCGATGTCCTCGTCGGCCTCCACCAGACGGCCGAGGTTGAGGTACGCGCAGGCTCGCCCGAGCAACGCGGGAAAGCTCCGCTTCGATTGCGCGAGCATCTGGGTCGCGGCACGCACCGCACCGACCATGTCGCCCTGCTTGAGCAGGCGATCAAGGGTCACAAGGGGAGACTCACCGGGCGGCATCGCCACACTCTACCCGCGCGCGGCCGCACCAAGGACCGCATCCACCAGCATCGACGCCTGCGCCGGCGCGCGATCGAGGAAGAGCGATGGCTCCACGATCTCGAGCTCCATGAGGAGCGGCCGTCCGTCGGCGCCCCGCGCCATATCAACGCGCGCGTAGGCGAGCGCTCCCCCGTCCCATCCATGAACGTCCCATCCATGACCGCCCCATCCATGAACGCCCCGTCCATGCGCCTCGACATACGCCAGCACGCGCGTCGCCAGCGCCAGTTCGTCGGCCTCGGGCTGCACCACGCCGCGCGACTGCTCGGCGTCGCCGTCCCAGCGCGCGCCCTTGTGGATCGCGTGCGAGAAACGGCCGCCGAAGTGCACCAGATTCGTCTCTCCGTGCGCCACCACCGACGCGAGCAGCGGCTGCACCAGCAGGTCGCGCTCGAGGTGCGCCATGCGGTGCGCACGCGCCGCCGCGACATCACCCCGCCGAACGCGGATCGTGGCGAACGACCCCGCCGACACCGCCGGCTTGACCACCAGGTCGCCGAACCGCGCGAAGAGCGACTCCCAATCGGGGTCGACGCCATGCAGCACCACCTCGGTGGGCACCACATCGATGCCTGCGGCGGCGAGCTCGGCGAGATACCGCTTGTGCAGGTTCCACAGCAACGCGCCCCGCGGATTCAGGAGCCGCGTCGCCGCCGCCACGCGGTCGATCCACGCATGGAACTCGCGGTACCGCCCCACGTAGTTCCAGGTCGAGCGCACCAGCACGGCGTCGAAGGCATCCCACGCCACGCCCGCATCCTCCCACGGCACGATCTCGGCGCAGGCACCGCGCTCCGCGAACGCGCGCACCAGGATGGGCAGATCCGCATCCGGCCGCGGCATGTCGAGACAGGTGACGAGGGCAACGCGCATCGATCGCTCAGCGATGCTGCCGCCGCGCCTCGTGGGCGGCGACGATGTCGTCCCAGCGGCTGTCGAACGCCCACTCGTAGTTCTTCCAGCGGCCGATCGAGCCCTTGTTGATCTTCTGGCGCACCTGCGCGTGCGACAGCGTGAAGGCGCCCTTCTTGTTCTCCTCGGGCGAGAGCACGCGCTCGTCCATCGGCAGGCCCATGCGCGTCAGGCATTGCTCGGCGTACTTCGCGGGATCCTCCACGAGATCCTCGTACACGATCCGCTCGTTGGCGAGCCCCAGCACCTCGAACGCGCGCGGCACCACCTTGCGCTGGTACTCGGCGATGCGGCGGATGGCGTTGAAGTCGCGCGTCCACTCGTACGAGGTCGGGTTGAAGTACGACAGGAAGATGCTGGTGGCCATGTCGCGCGGATCACGCTCGACGTTGATGCACACCGCACCGGGAAAGCAGGTGGCGATCTCGGGCAGCGCCCGCCAGCCGCGCAGCGTCTTGTCGAAGGTCCAGGCGGCGCCCTCCTTGCGGATCTGCTCGGCCCCGCGCAGATAGAAGCGCTGCAGCTCGCCGAACCTCTCCTTGGGCAGCGCCGACGGCATGCGCGGCCAGGCACCCGTGTCGAACAGCTGCCGGCACACGTAGTCGAGGCCGTCATACTCGCCGATGCCGCCGATCGCGGGATGGCGGTCGAGCATCTGCTCGAGCAGCGTGGTGCCCGAGCGCGGCATCGCGGCGATGAACGCCACACCCTGCACGGGCTCGGCACGCGGCGGATACCAGCACGGCGTGCGGTCGAGCAACTTGAGCTGCAGGTCGAGCGGCTCGGTCCAGACGTCCATGTCCAGCGCACCCGTCGTGGCGGTGTGCACCTCCATGGCCAGGTCGTACGCCTCGCGGTAGCGCTTCATCTTGTCGAGGATGCCCACAGCCTCGAACCCGCCAAAGCGCCGCAGCGCCCAGTGGTGCTTCGAGCGGAAGACCTTCTTGAGCTCCTCGATGCCCCGCTCCTTGTCCTCGATCGCCACCACGCGGGCGAAGATGAGCTCCGCGCGCGGATCCTGCCGCCACGCCCCCGGCGCCGCCGCCTCCTTCGCGAACTCCTCGTAGCGGCCCGCGTTGTGCAGCGTGAGCCGCACGCTGATCTCCGCCTCCACGGCGTTCGGCCCGCGCGCGGCGGCCACGAAGCGCAGGTTCGAGAGGCACTCATCGGTCCGGCCCAGCCGCAGATCGAGGTTGGCGCGCACCAGCCGCGCGTCCTCGTCGTTGGGCGACGACTTGAGCGCGAGCGCGATGTCCGACTCGGCCTCGACGTAGTTGCCCGTGCGCATGTTGGCACGCGCGCGACCGAGCCGCGCCAGGAAGCTGCTCGGCGACGTCTTGAGGAACTCGTTGGCCGCCTGCAGCGCGCCGACGTTGTCGCCTGCCTGCAGGAGCCGATTGATCTTGGCAACGGGGGTTTCGCGCACAGCCATGGTCTACCTCTTCGGCCTTCCCTTGCGGTCCTGCGACTCGGCCACGCCGGGTCGCCTCGCGCCGAGGCGAGACTCTATCGGCGCCTGCCCGCGATCGGCGCACAATCGAGCGCAACAACAACGGACCGCCCCGGGGTTGCCGGGGCGGTCCGTCGGTTTCGGTGACCTGTGCTGGTGCCAAGTGGGACTCGGTGGCAGTGGCCCCTCGCGTCAGTCGCAGCCACCCCTCGCGTCAGTCGCAACCACCCCTCGCGTCAGTCGCAACCACCCCACGCGTTGAGCAGGGCCGAGATATCCCGCCCGTCCACGGCGCCGTCACCGTCGACGTCCGCGGCACAGTCGCGGCACTCTCCCCACGCCGCCAGGAGCGACGCGAGGTCGACGGCATCGACCGCACCGTCGCCGTTGAGGTCGCCGTCGCAGGTCGGGATCGGCGGCAGCTCGCGCGCGTAGATGCCCGCCCACGACTCGGTGGTCGCGGCGTCGAGCATGCTTGCCACGAGCACCAACCGCCCGTTGCGGAGGCCGTCGCGCTCGATGCCGACCGCGCTCACCAGCGAAGCCGCGGGCGCCTCGCCGTCGAGCTCGGTGCCCGGGGTCACGGTCGAGACCACGATCTCCGCATCGCCGTCGGCGGGACCGACCCGCAGCATGATCGCGTCGGCGGTCCCAAGGCGCGCCTTGAACGCCGCGCGGAACGCTCCGCGCTCGGTGCCGTCGATCGCCACGAACGCGGTCGAGCGCCAGCGCGGCGGCTCCTGCTCGCCACCCTCGTCGCCACCGCCCTTCTGCGGCGGGCTGCCGGAGAAGTTCCAGTAGAGGAGGTCGTCGATGCCGTCGCCGGTCTTGGCGATGCTCACGATCCTGCCGGTCTCGGTGTCGATGGCGAACATCCCCTGGTGCACCGGCACCTGCACGGTGAGGCCGTCGGGGTACTGCTCGTTGCAGTAGGCGATCACATCCGCCTGTCCGTCCTCGGGACAGGTGAGGAGCAGGTCGCGCGTCTCATCGCCCCACGCACCCCAGAACGCGAGCCAGCGCCCGTCGAACGACAGCGCCTCGCCGATGCGGTTGAAGCGGTCGTCCTCGCCTTCGCCGGGAACGGGGCTGCCGATCTCGACCAGCGCCTCGAGGTCCGGCTCCGACGCGAGCGGCGCGAGGTAGATGCCGCCCATCGTCGGCGCCTCCTCGTTGTCGAGTCCGACGAAGACCATGCGCCCGTCGGCCGCGCTCGGCGGTGCGGTCGAACCGAAGTTGACGGGGGACTTCGACGTCTGGTTGGGGATCGGCGTGAGCGAGCCCGCGAC
>CAIOCH010000373.1 GCA_903856525.1 uncultured bacterium
GGCGAGTTCCGCCGCGCGCGCGCGGTAGCGGGGCGGAAACGACACGATGCCGCGGCCCTGCGCTCCCTCCACCAGGGTGGGCCACACCGCACCATGCACGATCTCTGGGGATCGCGCCGGGATCACGAGTGTCCGCCGCGGCAGCACGAAGAACGGCCGGTAGGTGAAACGCACGTCTCCGGCATCCGGTTCCGCATGACCCATCGTGCGGATCGGCGCGCCCAGCCCGCGCCGCGCAAGGAAGGCGCGTGGTCGCGCGAGATCGGCCGCGGGTGCGGAGATCAGGCTCCCCAGGATGTCCTTGGCCACGCACAGCGCGAACAGATCAAGCCGCACGCACCAGCCCGCCACCAGGAGGCACGCGAGGATGATCGGCGCGCAGAGCGCCAGCGCCAGGAACGGGCTCACGACGAGCGCGAGTCCGATGACGGCGAGCACGAGGAACCTCCCGAGCGCCAGCGCCGTGTCGAGCAGCGCGAACGGACTGAGCACGATGAGCGCGTCGACGGCGTGGAATGTGATCCAGACCGCGCCGAAGAGCACCAGCATCGCGGGGGCCAGCCACAGCAGGGTCGCCCATTCTCCCGTGAATCCTGCGGTCTGCGCGCCCGCGGCATCGCCGCCCACGGCGCCCGACATGGTTCCGACGATTGTGGGCAGGAGGACGCCCGCGGCCACCAGCGCCGACAGCTTCGCCTCCAGGTACTCGGCGGCATCGAGCAGCTTGCGCACCGGCAGCGGGATCGCTGGCGACGCCGACTTCTTGAGCAGGGCCAGGGCCAGCGCCACCGAGCAGGGGATGAGGAACCATGGATTGGCATGGAGCGGCAGCGCGCCGTCCGCTGCAACCAGCGCGTAGTCGGTCCAGCCGATCGCCACCAGCACCAGCAGCGGCGAGATCGCCAGTCCCGTCAGTTGCGCGATGCCCGTGGCAACGATGGCTGCGCGCGACTCGGTGCCGCCCGTGGAGAGTGCGGCGGACGCACCCGCGGATCCGACGGTGACGGCGGTGGTGGACGCCACTGCCCAGACTGGCGCGGTCGCGGCCAGCGCGGCGGCAGACATCGCGATGAGAGGCCCGGAGGGAATCGATCGGAGACGGGAACGCATGGCGCGATTGTTGCGGATTCGATCAACGGCGTTTCGCAGCGCGCGCCCAAGTTACGATGCCGCAGTGCTCCCCAACCTCCAATACGCCGCGATCCGTTACGAGAACTTCCACTCCGAAGTGCTGATGCCGCAGGTCTTCCCCTTGCGCGAGGCGCTCAAGGTGTCGATGTGGCAGGCGCGCGGTTCGGGCCTCGAGGGGGGCCACCCCACGCTGGCGGAGGCGAAGCGCGCGAAGTATCGGCCCGTGGAACTGGGACTGCGCTGGGGCCCCGTGTGGTCAACCGCATGGTTCAGGCTCGCGGGCCGGGTGCCGGCGGAGATGCGGGGGCACACGGTCGCCCTGCGATTTTCCTGCGGCACCGAGGGCACGCTCTGGCGCGACGGCGTGCCGTTCCAGGGGTTCGACCCGTACCGCGACCTCGCCTTCCTCTGGCCGAGCGCCAAGGGCGGCGAGAAGATCGATCTCCTCGTCGAGGGCGCCTGCAACCTGCCGCTCGGCATCTCGACCTTCTGGTGGGACCACCCCGAGCTGCAGACGCGCTGGCGCGAGCCGAACCCCGGCCGCCTCGAGAGCGCGGAACTCGTCGTCGTCGATGAGGCCGCGTGGCGCTACGCGCAGGCGTGGGACTTCCTGCGGCGGCTGATGCTGGCGCTGCCCGAGGACTCGGCGCGCGCCACCGAGATCGCCAACGGGCTGCGCGATATCCATTCGTGCATCGACGCCCGCGATCCCGTGCCGGGCATGGAGGAAACGGCCTCCGCGCTCGATGAACTCGTCAAGGGCGGCGTGCATGAGCCCGCGACCGCGTGCGTCGCCGTCGGTCACGCCCACATCGACACCGCGTGGCTCTGGCCGCTGCGCGAGACGCGCCGCAAGTGCGTGCGCAGCTTCGCGAACGTCCTCCGCCTGCAGGAGCGCTTCCCGCAGTTCCACTTCCTGTGCTCGCAGGCGCAGCAGTACGAGTACGTCAGGGAGGACGCACCCGAGGTGTACGCGCAGATCAAGCGGCGCGTGCAGGAAGGCCGCTGGGAACCGGGCGGCGCCATGTGGATCGAGCCCGACTGCACCTGTCCGTCGGGCGAGAGCTTCGTGCGGCAGATCGTGCACGGCACGGGCTTCTGGACGCGCGAGTTCGGCGCGGCGGGCAAGCAGCGCTTCCTCTATCTGCCCGATACGTTCGGATTCCCGCCGTGCCTGCCGCAGATCGCGCGGCTCGGTGGCCTCGACACCTTCATCACCAACAAGATGAGCTGGTGCGAGACCAATCGCTTCCCGCACGTGACCTTCATGTGGCGTGGCCTCGACGGCACCGAGATCCTCACCCATCTCACGCCCGGTCACAACTACAACTCGTCGATCGAGCCCAAGGACATGCTCTACGGCGAGAAGAACCTCGTGGTGCAGGACGGGCAGGGCTTCTTCTCGAGTGCGATCCCGATGTGGCTGCAGCCGTTCGGTTTCGGCGATGGCGGCGGCGGTCCGACCGACTGGCAGATCGCGCGCGCCGAGCTGGCGGAGGACTGCGCGGGCGTGCCGCGGTTCGAGCAGCACCGTGTCGATGTCTTCTGCGGCCGCCTGCATGCGGGGCGCGAGGCGCTCGCGTCGGCGGGACGGCCGATCGCCGCGTGGGACGGCGAGCTCTACCTCGAGCTCCACCGCGGCACCTACACAAGCCAGGCATGGCTCAAGCGGCAGAACCGGCTGGCCGAGAGCGCGCTGCGCGATGTCGAGGCGCTGGCGTGCTCGCTGCCATCGGTGGGCGCGAAGGCGCTCGACGCAGTGCGTGGCCGGCTCGATCGTGCGTGGAAGACGCTGCTTCTCAATCAGTTCCATGACATCCTCCCGGGTTCGTCGATCGAGGCGGTCTACAAGGACGCGCGCGAGGACCACGCGGCCATCAGCGAGGTCGTCCACGGCGAGCGCGATGCGCTCGAGGCCGCATTCGCCGCGCTGGCCGACACGCGCGGCATGCGCGCGCCCGTGCTCGTGCGCAACACCGCGTCGACCGTGCGCTGCGGCGTCGTCGGCGTCGGCGACTCGCTGCTGTTGGTCGGCGATGTGCCTGCGCTCGGGGTCAAGGTGATCGACGCCGCCGAGATCGGCGCACTGCCCGCGCCGGTCGAGGTCAAGGCGACCAAGCGCGGGGTGACGGTCTCGAACGGCATCGTGCGCGCGGTGATCGACCTCGCGGGCCGCGTTGCCGAGCTCGAGCACCTGCCCACGCGGCGCCTGGCGAACATGCGCGATGCGCGCGGCCGCGCCCTTCCGCTCAACCAGCTGGCGATGTACGAGGACCGCCCCCGCCGCTGGGAGGCTTGGGACACCGACCGCGACTACATGGACAAGTGCGAGCTCGTCGACGGCGACTGCGAGATCGCCGTGGTCGAGAACCACCCGTTGCGCGGCGAGGTGCGCGTGGAGCGCGCCATCGGCGCCAAGTCGACCATCTGGCAGACCTACCGCCTCGACGCGGGCGGCACGCGGCTCGAGGTGCGCACCGAGGTCGAGTGGCACGAGGACCAGCGGCTCCTCCGCGCGCTCTTCCCATGCGGTGTGCGTGCCCGCCACGCATGGTTCGGCACCCAGTACGGCGCGATCGAGCGGCCGATCCACCGCAACACCAGCTGGGAGGAGGCGCGCTTCGAGGTGCCCGGCCACGCATGGATGGATGTCTCCGAGCCCGGCTTCGGCGTGGCCATCCTCGACGACGGCCGCTACGGCCGCAGCGCCATCGCATCGGCCGAGGGCGCGACCCTCGGGTTGTCGCTCCTCAAGAGCCCGCTCTTTCCCGACCCGAGCTGCGACCGCGGCCTGCACGCGTTCCACTACGCGCTCATGCCGCACGCGGGCGACTGGCGCGATGCCGGCGTCGACCACGCGGCCGACTGCCTGCGCGAGCCGCTGCGCGCGCTGCCGCTGCAGCCGTCGACGGGCAAGGCCGCGAAGGGCGCCCGACGTGTGGTGCCCGGCGTGGCGCACGGTGCATCAGGCTCGCTGCGCGGAGCGTGGGCTCCGTTCGAGGTGCTCGCATCGGGCCCGATGCGCGTGGAGATCAGTGCGTGGAAGCCCGCCGAGGATGGTCGCGGGCGCATCCTGCGGCTGGTCGAGACGCGCGGTGCACGCGGTGATGTGCAGGTGTTCTGGAACACCGACGCGCGCAAGGTGTCCGCCGTGGATCTCCTCGAGCGTCCCCTTGCCCGCGAGGACCTCGCGCACGCGAGCGGCGCCGCCACGCTCCTCCGCATGAAGCCCTTCGAGATCGTGACGCTGCGCATCGAGTGAGCCGTTATCTTGCGCTGCATGCGCATGACGCTCATCGACTGGCTGATTCCCGCGGCGCTGTTCGCCACGCTCGTGGTGTTCGCCCTGCGCACGCGCAAGTACTCGAACTCGGTGTCGGGCTTCCTCGCGGCCAACCGCTGCGCCGGGCGCTACCTCGTCTGCGTCGCCTACAACATGGCGCAGGTGGGCATCATCACGCTGGTGTGGTACTTCCAGCAGTACTACGACACGGGCTTCACCTCCATCTGGTGGGGCCTCGTCGAGAACCCGCTCATGATCGTGATCGCGCTCACGGGCTGGGTCGCGTACCGCTTCCGCGAGACGCGCGCGCTCACGCTGGCGCAGTTCCTCGAGATCCGCTACTCGAAGTCGTTCCGCGTGTTCTGCGGGTTCGTGGCCTTCGTGGCGGGTGTGCTCAACTACGCGATCTTTCCCGCGGTGAGCGCCCGGTTCTTCATCTGGATCTGCGGGCTTCCCGAATCGTTCCCGCTGCTGGGCGTCGAGGTGGAGACCTTCCCGTTCCTCATGGCGCTGCTGCTCTCGAGCGCGATCTTCTTCGTGTTCCTCGGCGGACAGATCGCGGTCATGGTCACCGATTTCCTGCAGGGCGTGTTCTGCAACATCACCTTCCTCGTGATCATCCTGTACCTGCTGATGAAGTTCAGCTGGGGCGAGATCGGCGAGACCATGCTCGCCGCGCCGGCGGGCAACTCGATGATCGACCCGCTCGGGATCGGCGCCGAGTCGCAGTTCAACGCCTACTACTGGCTCATCAGCGCCTTCATCCTCTTCTACACCATGCGTGCGTGGCAGGGCGACCAGGGCTACAACGCGGCTGCCATCACCCCGCACGAGGCCAAGATGGCCACCGTGCTCTCGGGCTGGCGCTGGCGCGTGCTCATGCTCGTCGCGCTCGTCATCCCCGTGTGCGTCAAGGTGTTCCTCACGCATCCCCAGTACGCCGCGCAGGCGCAGCCGCTGCACGACGCGATCGCCGCGCTTCCCACCGAGGCGTACCAGGCCGAGGCGCGCGTGCCGCTCGCGCTCGGGCTCATCCTGCCGGCGGGCATCCTCGGCATGTTCGTGGCGGCGATGTACGGCGCGTACCTCTCCACCGACGACACCTACCTCCACTCGTGGGCCACGATCTTCGTGCAGGATGTCGTGCTGCCGATCCGGCAGGCGCTGGGCTTCGGGCCCGTGGGCACGCGCGCCCACCTCTGGCTCGTCAAGGGCTCGGTGCTGGCGATCGCGGTGTTCGCCTTCTGGTTCGGGCTCAACTACAAGCCCAACCAGTACGTGGCCATGTGGAGCGCGCTCACGGCGGCGGTGTTCGTCGCGGGCGCTGGCAGCGTGATCATCGGCGGACTCTACTGGTCGCGCGGGACCACGCAGGGCGCGTGGAGCGCGATGGCCGTCGGCATCACCGTGAGCGCCTTCGGCATCCTCGTGAAGGACAACTACTGGGTGTTCGAGTCGGTCTTCGGCGCCGACGGCGTGCCGAGCACGTTGGCGCGGATCCACGAGAGCAAGTGGATCTCCGGCCAGGTGCTCACCTTCGCGGCGATGGCGAGTTCGATCGCCGTGTATGTCGGGGTCTCCCTCGCCACCTGCCGCGAGCGCTTCGACCTCGACCGCATGCTCTATCGCGGAAAACACCGCGCGCTGCTGCCGGAGAGCGAGCGCGACTTCCGCGAGGACCGCGGCGGCGAGCAGTCGGCCGATCTCCCGGGATGGATGCGCACCATCGGCTTCAGCCGCGAGTACTCGCGCGCGGACACGTGGATCACCAGCATCACCGTGCTGTGGCCGCTGGCCTTCACGGTCGTGTTCATCGTGGGAACGGCCTACGCGATGACCTTCGGCATCGCCCAGGAGTCGTGGCTTGCGTTCTGGCAGTTCTGGGTGTGGCTCATCTTCGCCACGGGCTGCGTGATCGTGGTGTGGTTCACCATCGGCGGCTTCCGCGACCTCAGGCGCATGTACGCGCACCTCGAGAGGTACCACGCCGATGCGGGAGACGACGGAACGGTGCGCGCGGCGCCCGGGGAGAAGACGCCCGATGCGTGATCTCCGCAGGATCCCGCTGCCGCCGACGGGCTGGACCGTGCGCGCTTGCGGCGACGCGGCCGACTCGGTGGCGCCGTTCGGTGCGATCGAGGTGCCGCCCTTCACGCACGCGTCGATCCACGCCGTGCTCGACCGCGCGGGCATCCAGCGGCCGTGGGGCGGCGAGCGCGCCGAGCTCGACAGCGAGTGGGTGGGGCGCACCGAGTGGACCTTCGCCTGCGAGGTCGATGTGCCGCCCGCCGACGCGGGCCGCCACTGCGCGCTTGCGATCGAGACCGTCGACGGACCGTGCGAGATCGTGCTCGGCGGCGTGTCGCTCGGGCAGCACGCGAGCGAGCACTTTCCGTTCGACGCGCGCGTGCCCGCGGAACTTCGCGGCATGCGTGCCGTGCTCGAGCTGCGCTTCAAGGCGCCCGTCGCCGAAGTGCTCCGCTGGCAGGAACGGCTCGGCGCGCGACCCGTCAACGGCGACTGGACGCCGTTCTGCTTCGCACGCAGCGCCGCGTGCGGATTCGGCTGGGACTGGGGGCCCCGCGTGCCCGGCGTGGGTTTCTACGGCGCGCGGTTCGACTGCTGGAGCGAGGTGCGTCTCACGGGCGTCGGCGTCTCGCAGCGCTGGAACGATGATGGCTCGGTGACGGTGCGGGTGACGCCGCAGGGCGACTTCGACCCAGCGCGGCTCGTGTGCGTCGTGCGGGAGCGCGAGGGCCCGGCGCGCGTCGAGTGCGACGCGCGGGGCGAGGCGCGCATCCATCCCGCCCGGCTCTGGACCACGTGGGATCGCGGCGGATCCAACGCAGGCGTGTGGTGGAACGCGATGGTGGGCTACCGCGACGAGCAGGGTGCGTTCAAGCCGATCGCCACCTCGCGCTTCGCGCCGCGGTGCATCGAGCTCGACACGGCGGCGGACGAAGTCGGTCGCCGGTTCCGCGTCGTCCTCAACGGCGCACCGCTGTTCGCGCGCGGTGCGAACCTCATCCCGCCGCTTCTTGGCGCCCGGCACGAGCACGACTGGCTCGGCGAGATGCGCCGCTACCGCGAGACGGGTTTCAACATGGTGCGCGTGTGGGGCGGCGGCAACTACCTCCCCGACGCGTTCCACGAGGCCTGCGACGAACTGGGCATCCTCGTCTGGCAGGACTTCATGTTCGCCTGCGCGACCTATCCCGAGGACGAGCCGTTCGCGTCGCTGGTCGCGCGTGAGGCCGAGTACCAGGTGGCCCGGCTTTCGCGGCACCCATCGCTCGCACTCTGGTGCGGCGGCAACGAGGACATCCTCGCCTGGTGGAGCTGGGGCTGGAAGGAACGACTCGCCGAGGGCCAGTCGTGGGGACGCCGCTACTGGCTGGAGACCCTGCCCGCGATCGTCGCGCGAGTTGACCCGGGCACGCCGTACTGGGCCGAGAGCCCGTACTCGGGCTCGATGGAACTGCACCCGAACGACCCCGACCACGGCGATCGCCACACCTGGGATCAGGAGGCGAAGATCGAGGGATACCGCAGCGTGCTGCCGCGGTTCTCCAGCGAGTTCGGTCATCAGTCGCCACCGTGCTGGCCCACCATCGTCGAGAAGTGCCTCGACGCCACGCGCGATCCGGCGAGGATGGCGGCGGCGGACCTGATCGACGCACTCCGACTGCGCCAGAAGGCCTGGGGTGGCGATGATGTGCAGTACAGGCCCTACCTCGATGCACGCTTCGCGCCCCCGCGAGATGCGCGCGAGTACGCCGCGCAGACGCAGCACCTGCAGGCGCGGGCCATGGATGTGGCCATGCGCTGGCTGCGGGCGGGCGCACCGCGGTCGATGGGTGCGCTCATCTGGCAATGGAACGATGTCTGGGCCGGCCACTCGTGGTCGCTCGTCGATGTCGCAGGCCGCGCCAAGCCGGCGTGGCACGCGGTGCGCCGTGCCTGCGCGCCGCGCATGCTCTCGATCGAGCCGCTCGGCGGATTCGCGCAGTGGAGGGGCGGCGCGCTCGAGGTGGCGCTGTCCGACGACGGCGCCTTCACCGCGCCCGAGGCGTTCGCGCAGACGCGCGCCTGCTGCAGGGTCGAGCGCATGGACTTCCACGGCAGGGTCGAGGCTGAGGCGTTCGTCGATCTCGCACCGCATGCCGAGGCGGGATTGCCCGCGGCCACGCTGCGGGGGCGCGTGCCCGAGGTTGTCCTCGAGGGTGCGCGCGCCGGGCAGGTGCTGCTCGTGGCCACGCTCATGCCGGAGCCGGGCGGCGTACGCCGCGGCGGATCCGCACTCGAGCGCGCGGTGTGGTTCCTCGGCGGCGACTCCGCGCTGGCGTTGCCCGAACCGCGCTTCACGCACACGAAGGACGGCTGGCGTGCCGAATGCGTGATCCGCGAGTTCTGGACCGAGGCCGACGATGCCGATGCGTCGTTCCTCGCATACGACTCGTGGCGGACGCTCCTTCCCGGCGACCTCGTCCAGCCGCCCGGCGCCGTCGCCTGGTGGTGCGCCAATCATTTCGCGATTTCTCGCAGTTGATTTTGGCCGCGGAATCCCACAGCAGACTTCATGGAATCGACGCACCTGGGGGGTAGTGTTCCCCGCGTCGGGCAGTCGCCACCGGGGTGACGGCGCGACGAAGCGCGCGGTGCAGCGACAGGCCTTGGTGACGGGCCTGGCGGCCGCGCGCGATCCACGGAACGCCGGACACGAAGGGAAAACGGTGATGGCGATGATCGCATGCGTTGACATGGGCGTGCTGTTGGGCGGCATGGGACGGACTGGTCACGCTGGTGACGAGGGTGCGGGAGCGGCGGGGGGCGGTTCGTCGGTGGGCCCTGTGCGGATCGAGTCCGAGCCTCCGCCGGATCGCTTTGCACTCGGTGCACCCTGCGTGGTACCCGCGTGCGCTCCGCGGGCGGAGGACCATGCGGCGCCTTGCAGCGATGGGCACATCCGCGCGCTCTTCAGCCGCAAATCGGCGCAGCGCGAAGCGGCCATCCAGGCGATCCTCGACCAGGCCCGCGCCGAGGGCAGGGTGATGGAGCGCTTCATGGCAGCCATCGCCTACGACACCGAGCAGGCGCCCCGCACGACCAACCGCGCGCAGCTGCTCGAGCTCGGCATCGTGGTGCCTGCGGTCGATGCCATTCCCGCCGCCGACGACGAGGCGCATCGGTTGCTCTGGACGATCATCTACGGGCTCGCGAGACTCGGTATCTACCTCACGGGCACCGACGGGCTCGACGACCGGGCGTTGCTCGGAAAGCTCTGCGGCACGGTGCTGGGCGATCAGGTCGCGGACATCCCGCCATCCGCCGACATGAGCGAGTTCATCGATCTCACGCCCATGACGTTGGCGTCGCGGGTTGGCCTAGGCGATATGCAAGGCGACATCGACGGCGATACCGTGGCTGCAGGGCCCGACGGGCTCTCCGGTCCGCTGGACTTTGATCCCGACGAGGAGGACGACTCGCTCGGCCGACAGGGTGCTCGGCCTGCGTCCGTGGGCCAGACGATCGGGGCGCAGGTCGTGGATCGCGACAGCATGCTGCCCAAACCCGACCGGCGATGAGCTCCATGCGCACGACTTCGGACTGGAGAGACTGGGCCAGTGGCCTACTTCGCCACCGCAGGCCGCGTCCCGCGACCAAAGGTGCGGAGCCAGGCCACTGGTGCGCGCGGGCGGGGCCCCTTGCGGGCCTTCGCCTGCCTCCACCAGCGGTATCCAACCACGCACGCCACGGTGATGGCAATGGCCGCCATGCTCAGGGTGAGCGTATCGCCGAGCCCCTTGGCCCGCTCGTAGCCCATCTTGCCGAAGTAGCCGATGGCGATCTGCGCCGGTGCGGTGATGGCTACGGACGTCAGCTCCACCGCGAGGAACTTCCACCACGCCATGTGCAGGATGCCCGTCATGGTCAGCACGGGCGTCCTGGTTCCGGGGATGAACCGTGCGAGGATGAGCACGATCGCACCCCGCTCCTCCATGGCGTACTTGGCCTCGAGCAGCCGGCGGGGGTGCATCATGCGCTTGAAGCGCTTGCTGTGGACGAGTCGGGTGCCGTAGTTGCGGCATACCCAGATCCACAGGGTGTCGCCGATCACGAGGCCGAAGTACGCCGCCAGGATCGTCTCCGACCACGACATGTGCCCGTCGTGGATGGCGACCCCGGCGGGAATCAGCAGGAAGTCCTCGGAGATGTGGAGCCCGACGCCGCACACGATGAACGCGACGAAGATGAAGATGGCGCCGTAGTCCTGGATCCACGCGATCCACG
This sequence comes from uncultured bacterium, assembly GCA_903856525.1. GTDB lineage: Bacteria > Planctomycetota > Phycisphaerae > Phycisphaerales > SM1A02 > QWPT01. The sequence continues at coordinate 10,706 of CAIOCH010000373.1, forward strand.
GGCTGGCAGCGGCCGATGTGGCTTCGGCGGGCGCAGCCGTGGATGCTGCCATCGACGCGGCGTCCGCAGCTTGGGCGAGCATGCTCGGGAGTTGGGTCAACAGGTCGTGCATGCGCGGGGTCGATTCAGTCTAGCAGCGGTGCAGGGAGGATTGTGTTCAGGTGATCGATCCGATGCCGGCGATCCCCAGCAGCTCGCGACACCAGAACGGCTCGGCGCGCTCGACGCCGAGGCGGGTGCCCATGAACCGGTCGCGCGCGTCGACCTGATCGGGCAGCGTGCGGTTCGGCTCGTGGTCGATGACCTGCGAGCGGTAGGCCAGGATCGAGGCCCGCTTGCGTTCCGCGGTTGCGGAGATGTCCAGCGCAAAGGTCGGAGCAGGTACCGCCCTGAGATGGGTGCAGTAGTAGTGGATCAGCCGCCTCGGATGGATCGGGTCGCCCGGGATCGTGCTGTTCGAGAGTTTCGCATCGAAGCGGGCATCCTCGGTGATTCTGGTCACCGCGATGTGGTCGGGGTGCGCGTCATCCGGGTGGGGTGCGAACACCACGTCGCAGCGGTGCGCGCGCAGCACCGCAGCCAGTCGATGCCGTGCCTCGATGCCGTGGACCACGCTGCGGTTGGGCAGTCCGAGATTCAGCCGCTGGCACCCGAGGATGCGCGTGGCGTCCTCGGCCTCCTGCCTGCGTCGCGCGGGCGTGCCCTTCGGGGTCGGCTCTCCATCGGTCATATCCACGATCAGCACCGAGTGGCCATCGTCCACCATGCGGGCGATCGTGCCTCCCATGCCGAGCTCTGCGTCATCAGGATGAGGGGCGACGACAACGATGTTCACGGTGCGGAATCCTACTTGTCCCGGCGACGCCCGCTTGGCGAAGGACGTGCATCCTCCACCGCGGCGGTCCCGTCGAATCCGGGAATCACGGCAACGGGCCGCGGGCCACCGAATGCCGCCCGCTCGATCTCGCGGGCGGTGTCCGCAAGGTATCGACCCAGTTGGTCGCGATACTGCACGTTCGCCGTGCGTCGGGCGAACTCCGCCTCGAGCAGGGCACGGTGCAGCGAGAGCAGGCGGCCCCACTGGTCCGCCAGGAAGGCGTTGGCCGATGGCTCCGCACACAGTGGCTCCAGGTGCGCGGAGACGGTCGCAGCGTCGCCCCCAAGCACGGGGAGCAGCCTGCGCTCCAGCGCCGCCGTCAGCCGCACCAGTGGGATCGCTTGCTCGAGCGCCAGCAGATCCCGTTCGAACCGCGCGAAGGTCTCCGCGTCCCGCGCCGTGATGAACGAGCGAACGGCGAGCGCCGCGCGTGCATCCAGATCCTGCGTGGCCGGCGAGATCATCGATCTCCGCAACGCCCACGGACCCCAGGTCGCCAGCTGGTCGGCGGCCGCACGGTCGATCGGCTCCACCATCTGGTCGAGATCCCGCAGCGCCGCGCACAGCCGCGAGACCCGGTCCAGGCCTACGGCCGCAGGACCACCGAGATCACCTCGTCCCAGCGCCTCGCACCACTCCGCGCGCCACAGCCCGGCCTTGGCAACCACCTGCTCGGGTACGCCGTCTGCGAGCTCGACAGCACGCGGGGTTCGTCGCTTGAGCTCATCCTCGTACGGGAGCGGAAAGGAACCGAGGTACCTCGCCTCGACTGCCAGGAAGGCCGCCTGCGCATCGCTTCGCTTGAGAGGATCCTCGAGCATGCGCGCCATGCGGACGGCAACGCCCGCGAATGCACGGCCGGCGCCGGGCTTGATCGCGCCGACGGAGTCGATCACCCCCTGCAGCAGCACCAGGCGCATGCGGTCGGCATCGAGCGATCGCACCCGCTCGAGTGCCGAGAGATTCCCCGGATCCGTGGCCGCGGCGGGATCCACCGTCAGTGCCGCAAACGCCGGAGGCAGCGCCCGCACCGCCACGCGGGCATCGCGATCGAGCCTGCGCGCCGACTCGCGCAGGTCCCGCGGTGCATCCTGCGCCATCGACTTCTCCAGCCGCTCGGCAACCTCGCATGCCTCGCGGATGCGCAGCGCGGTGCGCGCCCGCTCCTGTTCGGCCGTCGCGTCGGCTGCGTTCACCGAGAGGAGCGCCGTGACCGCATCCTCGAGCGCCGTGCGTGCGGCCTCGTTCAGCCCTGGCTGCGACCGCATCGCCAGCATCGATCTCGAGGCCGCGAGGTTGATCTGGAGACTCTCGAGCGCGGCGCGTGCATCGGCGTCGTTGAAGTCGGCATCGAGCGCGGCGAGCGCCACCTCGGTGCGGGTGCGCAGCGCCCGCATCGCCGGAGCCGGCATGGGCAGCGGAGCGCCTTCCGACTCCTCGGCATCCAGCCACTCGATGGACGCAACCGCCGACTGCAGCATGCGAAGTTCGCGCATGGCGAGTACGCCGCGCGCGATCCAGTCGTCGAGCGACCGCTGCAGCCGATCGCGTGTCGCACCAACCGCAAGCATGCGGATGCGCTCGCGCAGCTCCGAAGCAGTCGCCACGCTGCGCGCCTGCTCCGCGCCAACCGCCCGCGCATCGATGAGCACCGGCCACGGATCCGCCGCGCGAGTGCCCTCCACCAGCCCTGCGAGCTCCGCAAGCGGTGCCAGCATGGTGGCGAGCGCACGCGTCACCTCCTCGGCCGACCGCGCGCTCGGCGCAATCAGCGCTCGGCGCATGGGTTCGCTCGGGCAGTTCGCGATCGCCTGCAGGAGCACGATTGCCCGCTGCGCGTCCCGCATGGCAAGCTGGCTTCCCTGCGCATCGCGCCCCGCCATCGCGCGATCGGCAAGTCCATCGATGCGGCCGACGAGCAGCGCCAGCCTTGCGCCCGCCACAGCGGCAGCGCTTTCATCCCACGGCTTCTGGGCACCGCCGCGAAGGAGATATGCCGCGATGCTCCGCACCCTCGCCACCGCCAGTGCGCGCGCCTGCGCCTCGCCTGTCATCGCCGCGGCGTTGCGCCCGAGTTCCTCGGCCTCCTTCTCGAGCGCTCGCGCGAGATCGACCGCGCCGTTCGCCTCCGGAACCAGGGGGCCTTCACCGATACCGCCGAGGTCGAGCGTCTGCGCCGCGGCTCGCCGGCAGCCGATCGACGCCGCATCCGCAACGCCCAGCGCGCCAAGCAGCAGGAGCGAGACGAGCTGTATCCCCGGTCTCATGCCGCGTCCTCCGGATGTCCACGCGGGTCGATGCCTTCCGAAGCGGTCGCCGATGTGCCTCTCTCGCCATCAGCGGAACCCGCCGCCTCGCCCTCCGCACTCTGCGGCGCCCCGTACCAGATCCACCGCAGACAGAGGCCCTGCGGAGGAAGCGTCGGCCCGGCGCGCCTCCGGTCGCATGCGGCGATGATCGCGGGAATGTCATCGGCGGCGATGCGCCCGCGCCCGACCTCCACGAGCGTGCCTGCGAGGATACGCACCATGTTGTAGAGGAACCCCGTGGCCGTCACCTCGATCTCCACCCGCCGCGGCGACGGCGAGCGTGCGATGCAGTCGAGGATCGAGCGCACGGTCGTGGTCCGCCCATGGTCGATCTGCGTGAAGCTGGCGCAGTCGTGCGTGCCCACGAGCCGCTGCGCCGCATCCTGCATGCGCCCGAGGTCGAGGGCGTAGGGCGTGGCCCAGACGAGGTTCCGATCGAACAGGGGCCGCGGGTGATGCGGATGGCTGCTGTGCTCGATCGTGTAGCGGTAGCACTTGCTCCGCGCATCGCCGATGGGGTTGAAGCGATCGTGCGTCCGCTCGGCCCGCATCACCTGGACATCGCGCGGCAGTCGCGCGGTGATCGCCTGGGCCAGCCGCTCGAGCGGTATCCGCACATCGGCCGTGAACGCCGCCACCTGTCCCACGGCGTGCACACCCGAATCGGTCCTGCTCGCGCCCACCACATCGACGGGCTGGCGGAGCACCTCGGTCACCGCCTCCTGCAGCACGCCCTGCACCGTCCGCAGCGGCGGGGCATCGCCCGGCTCCTGCCGCTGCCAGCCGTGGAAGTCGGTGCCGTCGTAGGCGATGGTGAGCTTGTAGCGCGGCATCGCGTTGGCTCCGGCCGAGCCCTGCGGAGCTCAGCGTCCGAACAGGTCGCCGGGGTGGAACATCCCCTTCGCTTCAAAATACGCAAGCGCGGCGTCGACCGAGGGGAAAATCTTGGTGGCGGTCTCGGTGATGAACGGGCTGGGCGCCTTGCGCGGCTTCCAGACCACGTACACCTCCTTGGTGTGCTCCCACGCGTGCTGCAGTTCGCGCTCCACGCCGCTCGACAGCCCCGGCGTGCCGTTGGGCAGCTCGGGCACCAGCGACACGATCATGTCGCTCTGGTCGATGAGCTTGAAGTCGCGCATGTAGATCTGGCCGTCGATGTCGCCCGCGATGTCGAGCACCTCGCGCACCGAGACGCGGATGTTGCGCCCCGCGCGTCCGCCAAAGCTGTGGGCGCTCGTCTCGATCCAGTCCTTGCCCTCGCGCGCCGCGGCGAGCGCCCGGTCGAGGAGCAGCTTCTCGTCCACATCACCCGGGTCGAAGGTGATGAAGTGCCTGGCGAGCTCGGCGCGGAAGTGGTCGATCTCCGCGAGCACGTCCGGCATGTCCACCACGTGGCTCATGGGAAAGCTCGGGTAGACCTTGCGCATCTCGGGCCGCGTGACCAGCCGCGTGGCCGTCTCCACCGTGTCCTGCAGGCGACCGCGGGACAGGATGTAGAAGTTGTTCTGGCAGCCCATGGACTGGGCCAGTAGTTCGGTGGCCAGGATCTCCTCCTCGCGCCACACCATGCAGTCCTTGAGCGTGGCGTCGATGTCGTGCTCCGCGTGCAGGCGCTGGTGCACCACCTCCACGTTGTCCACCAGGCAGATGAACATGTTCGGCTCGAACTTGGCGATCTGGTCGAAGTCGAACGCAGCGAACAGCCCATGTCGCCAGCGGAAGGTGGCGTGGGTGTTCACCACCACGTTCCGATGGTCCTTGGCCGGCAGCGTGGCCGCGATCACGTCCTTGAACGCGGCGCGGCGAAGGGTCGCGAGGCGCGAGATGGGCAGGTCGAGGATGCGCCCCGGACGCACGTCCGGCGCTTCCGCGTACATGAGGTCGCCGAGGTGGTGGAGCGTGATGTGCTCCCCGCGCAGCTCCGCGGCGTCCTTCATGGCCTTGAGGTAGGGCTTCTTGTCGACACCAATCTGGCCGGTCACGATCGCGCGCATGCAGGAACTCCGTCCGCGCCACTCACAGGGCGGGGTGCAGAGCGTAACACGGTTGCCGCGCCTGCTCGGATGGCGGTTGCACGCGTGCGGCGACGATTCAGCCGCCGAGCGCCGCAAGCAGGGCCACCACGTGGACCTCGACCGCCCGGCCCTCGCCCACGGCGTCGACCTTCTCGTGGGTCTTGCCCTTGAGGTTGACGCGTTCGCGCCCGATCCCAAGGAGATCGGCGATGTTCGCGATCATCCGCGTCTTGGCCGGCGAGAGCTTGGGCCGTTCGCAGATCACCGTCACATCGATGTTCACGATGCCGTGACCGTGCGCCGCGACCGCCGCCCGTGCCTGCTCCATGAAGTATGCCGAGTCCTGGCCGTCCCACTTCGCATCGGTGTCGGGGAAGGCCTGTCCGATATCCGGCAGCCCGAGGGCACCGAGCAGGGCATCCACCACCGCGTGGTAGACCGCATCGCCATCCGAATGCCCCACCGGGCCCGTCGGGTGGTCGAACCGCACCCCGGCGAGAACGAACGGACGCCCGTTGCCCGCCGGCGGGGCGGGTTCCAGGCGGTGCAGGTCGTATCCATGACCGATGCGCAGGGCGGGAAGCAGCGGGGACATGCCCACCCATTGTCGCCCATCCATGCCATTCCGCTGCCGAAATCCCGAAGGCGCCGCCCCAAGTCGGCCGATAGCACGGGGTCGCGCGTTCCGCCCGCAACCGAAGACCCTGCCATGACTCGCCTTCCAACGCTCTCGCTCATCGCTGCCTCGCTCGCTCTCGCCGGCTGCTACAGCCCGCGTGGCGGCATCTACCCCTACTCGGGTGGCGGCTACACCTATGTCTCGACCGAGATGCGTCCCGTGACGATCGTGGTGATCGACACCCGCACCGAAGAGCCGTTCTTCAAGCTCGACATCCCCGCGGGCAAGCAGCTCACGATGAACTTCCTCGAGGGCGAGGGCGACGACCCCGTCGAGCGCCCCGACCGCATGGTGTACTCCATCTGGGATGCCGGTACCTCCATGGGCCGACTGACCAACCAGCTCACCTGCCCGCCGACCGGATGCCGCCGCATCGACTACATGGTGCGCACCGCACCCGAATGGCGCGAGGAACCGGCGGAGTATGTGCACCGCACCGATGGCGCAGCGTCCAAGCCCACCTGGTGGACCCCGCAGGGCGGCGAGCTGCCCAAGCGCACGAAGTACTACGAATGAGCGGGTGCCGAGTCTCGCGACGCCGTCAGCCGCGTGCGAGGGCGGCGAAGAGCTCACCGCGTTGCTCGTAGTTCTTGAACTGGTCCCAGCTCGCGCAGGCGGGTGACAGCAGCACGACATCGCCGGGTTTGGCGCGCTCGCGTACGCGCTCCATCGCGCCCTCGAGCGTGCTGCACGCGAAGCTGCGCGCACCGCCCACCAGCTTCGGCTCGGTCACGCCGATGGCGTAGAGCCCCGCAACCCTCTCGCCGAGCGCCTGCACCGTCGACAGATCGACCTTCTTGTCATAGCCGCCCGCGATCAGGTGCACGCGCGCCGGATCCGCGAAACTCTGCACCGCCAGCAGCGTGGCCTCCGGGGTGGTGGACTTCGAGTCATTGAAGTACCGCACGCCCGCGCGCTCCGTCACAAACGCCAATCGATGCGGAAGCCCGGGGAACCGGGCGATCCGCTCGCGGAATCCGGTGACCGCTCCCAACGCGTCGAGCCCCGCCACCTCGTAGGCCGTGATGGCAGCCTCCAGCGCCAGTCGCGCGTTCACCTGGTTGTGCGCACCGGGGATCGGCGTCTCCATCTCCCCGACCGCAGGTAGGGTGATCGCCGTCCGCGAAGGATGCGCCCACCACTCCTCGCTGCCAAGTTCCACCGCGCGCGCTGCCGCCTCGGTGCCGTCGAACCGCGTGACAAAGCGTGAGCCCTCCGGCCCGAACTTCCGGATCATCGACTTGCAGCCCGCATAGTGGGCGAACGTTCCATGCCAGTCGATGTGGTTCGCCAGGAGATTGGTGAGCACGGCCACGCGGGGCGACCAATGGAGATCCTCGCCCAGCCAGTGCAGCATCGCGCTCGAGAGCTCCAGCACCACGAAGTCGTCGCGCCGCACCGCATCGAGCGACGCGAGCAGCGAGCCCCCGATGTTCCCCGCAAGATGCGCCCGCCGACCCGCGCCGTCGAGTGCCGCGTGCAGCATGGCCGAGGTCGTGCTCTTGCCCGCACTTCCCGTGACGCCCACGATGTTGGTCACACCACGCGCATGCAGCTCGCACGCCGTGAGCCCGATCTCGGTGAGCACGGGAACCCGCGCATCGCGCGCCGCGCGCAGGAACCGGTTCTCCCACGGCTTGGGAACCGCGGGATTCGCCACCACGAAGTCGGTATCCCGGAAGTCCTGCTCGACATGGCCTCCGAGCCGCAGCGTCACCGCGCCATCGCGCACGGGGGTGTCGAGAAGCGCGAGCGGCTCCGCCAGTCGGCTCGCCTCGTCGAGGTCGGTCAGCAGCACCGTGGCGCCCTGCGCCAGCAGGTACCGCGTCACACCCACACCTCCGCCGAACTGCCCGAGGCCCATGACCGTCACGCGCTTGCCGCGCAGGTGCGGAACCACTCGCCAAGCTTCATGCGATGCACTCACGGACCAGCCACTCCTTCGGTTGGGCGTACGGTGGCAGCGGGATCAGCGTCCTGCTCCGACGGATCCTGGTTCGGCGCCTGGCCGGATGGCTCGGAGCCCGATGGCACGGAGCCCGACGGCACGACACCACCATCACCGGGCGGAAACCGCAGCGCGCCTCCCCGCGATTCCTCGTCGTTGACCAGGATCGACGAGAGGTACAGCGTCGGCGTCATGGCATCGGCACTCGTGCGCAGTCGCGACACGACCACGCCCGAGCGCGTCCCACCTTCGAACTCCAGGCTCACCACATGGGTGATCATCTGGTCGCCCAGCAGCGTCGGCGCCGCGTTCCTGCTGACGAGTCCCATCGAGCGATACGCACCAAACCGCTCTCGCGCAGTCGCCGCGAACGATCCGATCTCCGCCGACGACACGCTCGCACTGCTCGCCGCCGACCACGACTGCAGCGCCAGCCGCGCCGAGCCGTCATCGCTCGCCGCAAAGGTCCGCCGCACGCCTTCGTCGAGCTGCGCGTCCCAGTCCTTCTGCAGGCTGGTCACGAACGACACGAGCACCAGCGAGAGCACCACCGTGGTCGTACCGCTCGCGATGCCCGCCCACGCAAAGCCGCGGCCACCGAGCGCGCCACCCGAGGCACGGATGCGGCCGAGCGCCACCATGCCCAGCGCCACCGCCAGCGCGCCGGACACGCCAAGGCTGCAGCACACCAGCGGAATCGACACGCCTCCCATGAGCGCCGACGCCACCGCCAGCCTGCTCACGGCAGGTCGCTTGCGCGGTGCAGGGTCATCAAGGCCATCGTCAGGCATCGACGGGTTTATATCCCGTCTCGCGACCCCGTGCGGTCACTGGCACTTGCCCCATGCATTCAGCATGATGGCGAGGTCCGAGCCACCGGTCGTGCCGTCGCCGTCGATGTCCCCGGCAGGCGTGCTCCACGCATTCAGCAGCTCGGCCAGGTCCGCCCCATCGACGACGAAGTCGAAGTTGAAGTCGGGCAGGCAAGGCGCCTGCGGCGCGCAGGTAATGGTGAGCGTGCCGCTGCCTCCGCCCGTCGCACCACCCACCCGGATGAACCGTGACAGCCCCGCGGCGACCGGGAAGGTGATCGTGGAGGTCCCGTTGGCGCAACCCGCCGTGCCGTCGTCGCACGCGACGAGCGCACCCGCGGGCGGACACGCCGTCGCATAGGCCGACAGGCGCGTGTCGAACGCTGCCGTACCGCAGGTCGTCACCGTCGCCGTGCCATCGCAGGTGGGCGTGTAGAGGTACCAGATGTCGTTGCGCATCACCGTGCCAGCGCCCTCGTCGCACGACACGGGCAGCGTGCCTGTGCTGTCGGTGGCGTTCGTGGTGTTGAAGCTGACCGCCCCCTCGCCCACGGCCTGCGCGGTGGTGCACTCGTCGTTCGTGGGCAGGATCACCGTGACAACCCGCACATCGTCGATGAACCAGTCGTCGTCCTGCGCATCCACTGCGGCGCGGAAGCGCAGGCGGAACTTGTTGTGCTTGGCGTTGGCGGGCAGCGTGTGCTGCCACGCGTCGAACGCGGTCTGGTTGACGCCGTCCGACGAGATCGTGTTGAGCACCACCCAGTCGAGCGAGCTGTTGAGGTACTCGACGAACAGCTGCTTGCCCGCCTCCACGCCCACGTGCTGGGTGGCGTACTGCACGATCACGGTCGGCAGGCCCGCCAGCAGCATGAAGTTCGAGCGGATCTCGTCATCGCCGTACTCGAGGTTGCCCACGGCGTCGAGATTGAGCGAGCGCGTGGGGCTGGGCTCGTTCACGGCGGCGGTGGTCACCGCGGCACCCTTCGCGTAGATCCAGTTGTTGGTGTTGATCGCCGCCGAGGCGTCGAAGCCGTCGCCGAACGGGAGCGTGATCGGCGCGGGCAGCGCCACGTCGCACGCCGCCGCGTTGCGGAACGCCGTGATCTGCGCCTGCTCGGTCGCCGAGAATCGGAGGTTCGTGCCCGTCGTGCCCTGGCAGCTGTTGATGATCGAGCACATGATGTTGCACGGATTGGCCGTGTCGCAGTGCTGCGCCTGCCAGTTGTGCCCGAGTTCGTGCGCCGACAGCGAGGTGCGGAAGTCGGCGACGCCGGTGAACCGGCTCTCCACGCACGAGTACGCGAGGTTGCCGTTGGCCGAGCAGCCCACGCCCGTCTGGTTGCACACCACCCCGAGCCACGCCAGGCCGATCACGTTGCCCGTCACCTGCTTGCCCGTGAAGAGCTGCGCCACATCGCGCTGGATCTGGCTCTCGGGCGTCGTGTTCCACTTGGTGCGGAACTCGCACAGCAGCGTGTCCATGACCGTCGAGGTGTAGGGATCGGCCGCGGTGGTGCGCACCACGAAGGTCGTGAACTCGTAGGTGATGTTCACGTCGCGGTCGTAGACCAGCGCGACGTTGTTCATCACGTTCTCGATGTCGTTCACCACGTTCACCGCGTTCGAGGCGTTGAGCTGGTAGAACTCGAAGTCGGCGTCGAAGGCGATCTCGGCGATGAACGGCGTGGTCCCCGCGATGCCGCCCTCGCCGCCGCCGGATCCATCGGACGATCCGCCATTCGGCTCCGCGCCACCGCCGACCTGTCCGCCTTCTCCTGGATCCGTGGGGAGATCGAGCATCCAGTCGGGCAGGCCCAGCTTGTACTCGTCGTTGCCGCAGCGGAAATCATCGAACGGCGTGACCGCCGCGCGGCCGTAGACGATGTGCTCGGTGCCCGTGTACCCCGGCTCGAAGTCGGATCGGGGCTGCACGAACCAGGTGTCGCCCGGCATGTCAACCATGGCCGACAGCCGGCCGTCGATGATCGATGCCGAGACCAGCGCGCCGTTCGACTCGACCGTGCCGCGGTAGGTGCGGTGCGGCGGCAGGGGCGCCTCCTCGAGCACGCCGTTGCCCTTGTCGAGCAGCAGTTTCGCGTTCCCGCTGCGCAGTGAGGTGCGGGTCAGGCGCAGCACCTCGCGCTTGCCGCCGATCTGCACGGTGACCGCCACGGTCTCGGGCATTCCTGCGGGCACCTCCAGCCGCTGCACATCGAACCGACGCACGCCCTCCACCTTCGGGGGCTTGGGCGATGCGCCGTCGGCTGTCGACATCAGCGTCGACATCGCCGAAGACGGAGATGCGCCGGGAACCGCGGCAGTGAAGGCGGCGAGTGGCAGCACGAGGGAGATGACGGCAGGGAGGATGCTTCGCATGATGGTGCTTCCGATGGATGGGCCTGTGTTCGCACGGGAGCGGCGACATGAGGCGCACTGCTGTGCGACTTCCGGAAAGTCGGACAAATCGCTGGATATCGAGGTCGTGAAAAAAGAAGGTGGGGCCCGAAGGCCCCACCCGATTCTGCATGGATTGCGCGGATCAACCCCAGTTGTTGAGGAGGATCGCGAGGTCGGCGCCGTTGGTGGTGGCGTCGCCGTTCAGGTCGCCAGCCGCCGCGCCCCAGCCGTTGAGCAGGGTCGCGAGGTCGGCACCGTCGACCACACCGTTGCCGTCGAAGTCACCGGGGGTGTTCGGCGGAGTCGGCACGCTCGGGATGCGCGCACCCATCTGCACCGAGGTCGCGGTGCTGGTGGCGGTCGGCGCCTTCCAAACGCCCATGTTCACAACGCCGAGGTTGGTCTGCGGCGGCACGTCCGCGGTGAACCGGAAGTTGTAGAGCGTCGACCAACGCAGCGCGTTGGCGTTGGCATTGGTGTTGGGCTCGCAGGTCCACGTGATCAGGCCGTCGGCCTGGGTCGCGGTCCACGCGGCGTTCGAGTAGCCCTCGCCGTTCATGTAGGCGGGAGACTTGAAGCCGATGTTGGTGACCGTGACGCCCGCGGGAACCGGAACCGAGAACGAACCGCCGGCGCGATCCGAGTTGAGGTTCTGGATCGCGTACTCGTAGCTCCAGGTGCCGTTGCCGTTGTCGATCACGCGGTAGCCGAGCAGGAAGCGACCGTCGCCGATCACGTCGTAGCTCTTCACGCCCACGTCATTCGGGGCGCTCGCCTGCCACGCAAAGATCGCGGGCAGCTGCTGCACGGTCGGGCCGGTCAGCGTGAGCGGGTAACCCTGCGTGGTCGACCAGGTGGCACCAACGGTCACGAGGCGGTACGACGCGTTGTTGGTCGCGTTGTTGCCGGACGCATCCTGCTGGTGGATGTACGCGCACTCCGACACATAGGTGGCGCCGGCGTTCTGCGCGGGATCGAGATCCGAGCGCTTGACCATCACGCGCTCGCGCAGCGAGGTCGGGAGACCAGCGGGCGCCGCGGGATCGGTGTAGGTGCCCGAGAAGATGCCCGTCGAGGGATTGATGGGACCACGGCCCTTGAGGTCCGACTGGGCGCCGTTGAGGCCGGCGGTGTACGGATCGGAGCAGCCGATGCCGAGCACGGTCGGGCAGCCCGAACCAGCGGGCGTGCATGCGCCGCAGAGGGTCTGCTGCAGGGCGCAGAAGCCGTGCTTGCACCACGACATGCCGATCTGCTCGATCACGCCGCTCTTGATGCGGTAGAGGTTCTGCGGAATGGTGGGGTGGAGGTTGCTCGGGTTGGGCTGCCACTGGAGCTGGGCCGTACCGATGTTGCAGCTGGTGGAGCCGAAGGCGTACGACGCGTACTCGACACCCTGGTAGGTGCCAGGCGCGTAGCGCGCAACGTCGGGAATCGCACCGACGATGACGTCGGGCCCGACGGATGCGGTACCACCGTCACCACCGCCGGGGACCGCGGTCGCCTGGAACTGGCCGAGGAAGATGGCCGTGCCACCAAGGAGCAAGCCGCCGAGAGTCAGACTGGTCTTCACTATGGAACTCCTACTCTGAATAGGGATGAGACACTCCCGCCGGCCCCGGACGGGAACCCTTCCAAGATATCTGCACTTGGACGGGGGACGAGGGAAATGCAGTTTTTTGGACCAAGATCGCGCCCGCGGAAAGTTCTGCGGACGCCGCAACAATCGCAGAGAAATGGGAGGTGAAAAAGACACCCGCCGCGGCGAACCGCGGCGGGTGGTGGGTCTTTCAGTCCCGAACGGGTGTGCCCGAGGGGCTCACCCGAGTGTCAGACCATCGCTCAGCGGCGACGGCGGCCAGCGAGGCCGGCGAGGCCCAGGAGGGCGATCGCGCCGGGGGCGGGAACCACACCGAGGGTGAAGGTCGTCTCGGCGAACTGGACGGGCGAACCCGCGACGCCGTTGTTGTAGCCGATCTTCAGGTTCCAGGTCGACGCGGCAGCGTCGCGGTCCATGACGAACTGGCCGAGGCGCACGGAGTCAACGGGGTTCTGGGCAGCGCCAGCGCCAACGCCCACGCGGCCCTGGTTGTTCGGGGGGTTCGAGTTGAACCAGCCGACGTTCGAGCCGTTCGGAACGTCCGGGCGGTTCCAGCTGTCAGCGCCCGTCCACGACGGATCAGCGTTCGTGGTGTTGGTCGGGGTCGCGGTGGCGCCGATGGTGAGGAACGAGTCGAACGGACGGTTCAGGGTGACCGAACCGGACTGCGACGGATTCCAGGTGCCGTACTCCTTCATCAGGGCGCCCGAGTTCAGGTAGGCGTTGTCCTTGTGGTAGAAGAGGTTCGTGGCCGCGCCGTCGGTGCGGTTGAAGTTGAACGCGTTGAGGACGGTGTCGGTGGCGCCGTTGAAGCGCGCGTAGAGCATGTAGACGTCGAGGTTGACGCCACTGTTGGAGACCTGGGTCTTGACCGTGTAGTACTCGACGAAGGTCGCCGAGGCCACGCTCGAGACAGCAGCCGCAAGGGCCAGAGCCGTAAGCTTCATTTTCGCAATCCTTTGATAAACAGGGGACAGGGACACAGGGGACAGAAAGACGCGCCAAGGACGGCGAGTCACGGGATCACTTCATGCCCCGGGCTGGTGGACGCCAGCACGAAGCCCCTGTTTCCCGTCTTCGGGTCCGCTCGTCGGCGCGTAGCGCGCCGCTGCGGTCCCTACCGTTCCGTGGGAAACGAAACGAGTGCTCCCCTCTCGGAGCACAGACAACCCTCACGATGGAAGATGCTCCCGTTTCAGAAGGCAGTCAAGAACGCAGAGAGCCTTTTTGGCACATTCGCGGAGTCCTTGCGCAGAAGCAGGGTCCGAAGATCTGCGAGCGATGGCGATACTCTTGGTGCGTCGGCCGATCAACGAACCAGCCCCCGCCGCAGGTGCGACGGGGGCTGGGAGGATGCGAACAAACCCTGTGGCTGAGAATACTTGCGTCTCTCGATGCTGCTCAGCGACGGCGGCGTCCCGCGAGGCCGGCCAGTCCGAGCAGGGCGATCGCGCCCGGGGCGGGCAGCGAGAAGGTCGACTCGGCGAACTGCACGGGCGAACCCGCCACGCCGTTGTTGTAGGCGAACTTCAGGCTGATGGTGCCCGCGTCAAAGCCCGAGAGCACGACGAACTGGCCCAGGCGCACCGAGTCGGCGGTGTTGCCGGTCTGGCCAACGCGACCCTGGAAGTTCGGGGGGTTCGAGTTGAACCAGCCCGCGTTCACGCCGTTCGGGATGTCGGGACGGTTCCAGCTGAGCGCGGCGCCCCACGAGGGGTCGGCGTTGGTGGTGTTCACCCCAGTGGGAAGACCGCCGATGGTCACGTACGAGTCGAAGGGGCGGTTGCTGGTGATGTTGCCGGTCTGCGATGGGTTCCACGTGCCTGAGCTGGTGCTCAGGGTGCCGCTGTTCTCGTTGTCCTTGTGATAGAAGGCGTTGAGGGTGGAGCCGGCGAGACCCGTGAAGTTGTAGGCGTTCAGCACGGTGTCCGTGGCGCCATCGAACCGGGCGAACAGGACATACACGTCCAGCGCGGTGCCGCTGGCGCCCTCGGTGACGGTCGTCTTCTGGGTGTAGAACTCGAGGAACGACGCCGACGCCGACGTCGACGCAGCGGCCACGAGGGCCAGCGCGATCACATTCTTCATGACTTTCTCTCTTTCGTTCGGGAAACGGGACAGGACACGGAACGCCCTGGACGGCGTTCCAACAGGGGTACATCCACCTCAGGTCCTACGGCTCGACCGAAGCCCATTTCCTTCCGAGGGGGTCATCCTTGCGGCGACCAGCCCTCTCTCCGAGGCCCATCATGCGTGGCGATCGAAGCGCCGCAAGGCATGGCTCCGCGACTTCACAGTGCTTTCACCGTCGCCTTACATTCGGCGGGTTTGGCGCACGATTCTTCATCCCGCGTAAGCAATCGACAGGCTCCGTGCATGCCCGTGTGGGCGGAGACCATCGCGACGCTGTTCAGCAAAAACACCACCGCCGCGGGCAAGCCGCGGCGGTGGGAGAGATCATTGTCCGTGTCGGTCGATCAGCGACGACGACGGCCGACGAGGCCAGCGAGGCCGATCAGCGCAACCGCGCCGGGGGCGGGCAGGCTGAAGGTGCTGGTCGCGAACGCCACGGCCGAACCGGCGACGCCGTTGTTGTAGCCGAGCGTCAGGGTATAGGTGCGGGCGGCCGAATCGTTGGCCGAGAGCACGAACTGGCCGAGGCGCACGTCGGTGGCGGTGTTGCCCGGCTGACCGACGCGACCCTGGTTGTTCGGGGGGTTCGAGTTGAACCAGCCGAGGGTGCCGTTGTTCGGCAGGTCAGCGCGGTTCCAGCTGCGGGCGTCCGCGTTACCACCGGAGACCCACGAGGGATCGGCGTTGGTGGTGTTGGTCGGAGCAGCGTTGCCGCCGATCACGAGGAAGGAGTCGAAGGGACGGTTCAGGGTGATCGAACCAGTCTGCGACGGGTTCCAAGTACCGAACTCCTGCGAAAGGATGCCCGAGTTGTAGTAGGCGTTGTCCTTGTGCCAGAAACCGGTGAGCGAGGAAGCACCAACCGCGCCGAAGTTGAAGGCGTTGAGGACGGTGTCGGTCGCGCCGTTGAAGCGTCCCCACACCGTGTAGACGGTCAGGCTCTGGCCACCAGTGGTAGCGGCGGCCGAGGTCACCGCGAACTCCACGAACGAGGCGGAGGCCGAACCGGCGACGGCGAGACCAGCGAGGGAAGCGATCATTCCAGTCTTCATTGTTTCTCTCCTAGGGACCGAGGCGGAAGTCATGCCTCGTCGTTTGGGGGGGGGAAGTACTCAGGATCGAGGGCCGATCCGACAGAGGGGCGAACGGCCCGCGGTGGAGTCGCTGTCCGCTGGCAGCGGGCAGGGACTTCACCGAAGGCACAGGAGAAGAGGTGGGTGCTCGCCTGCTTCTGCGCAAGAGGAGGAGAGAATTTCAGTTTTGCTCCCTGGCCGCAACGCGTCTATGCAAGTCTCGTTCAGAAATGGTTTTGCGGACGTTGGCTTTGGGGCGTGCGTCCAGGAAGCTGGGGCGGCGCAGTCTCAGGAGGCGCTGCGGGCGGAGACATGAGCCAAAAAGCAACCCCGGCCGCGGGGTAGACCCGCGGCCGGGATGAAGAGTGCAATTGCTTGCTCAGAGTTGCTCAGCGGCGACGACGACCAGCGAGGCCGGCGAGACCGAGGAGGGCGACAGCGCCCGGAGCGGGGATGACGCCGAGGTCGAAGGTGTTGGTGCCGAACTGCACGGCCGTACCGGGGACGCCGTCGTTGTAGCCAACGGTGAGCGTCATGGTGCGGGCGCTGTGGCCGGCCGAGAGCACGAACTGGCCGATGCGCACGTCAGTGGCGGTGTTCGGCGCGGTGCCGACGCGGCCCTGGAGATTCGGGGGGTTCGAGTTGAACCAGCCGAGGGTGCCGTTGTTCGGCAGGTCGGGGCGGTTCCAGCTGCGGGCGTCGGCGTTGCCGCCGGTGACCCACGAGGGATCCGCGTTCGAGGTGTTGGTGCCGGAGGCCTGACCACCAACGGTCACGTACGAGTCGAACGGACGGTTCGCGGTGATCGAACCCGTCTGCGACGGATTCCAGGTTCCGAACTCCTGACCGAGCGTGCCGGAGTTACCCGACGAGTTGTCCTTGTGCCAGAAGCCGACGAGCCCACCGGGGGTCGAAGAACCCAGGTTGAAGGCGTTCAGCAGGGTGTCGGTCGGGCCGTTGAAGCGTGCGAACACGCTGTAGACCACGAGGTTCTGACCGCTGTTGGTGACGTTGGTCGAAGAGACCACGTAGCCAGTGAACGAAGCCGAAGCAACGCCAGCAACGCCGAGGCCAGCGATGGCCGCAATCATTCCATTCTTCATGACTATATCTCCCAATTCCTTTTGCGCGAGCTCGATGAGGACAAGCTCAGCACTCTCCCTTTTGAGACCAGCGCCCCTTTGCGCTGTGTCCCTCCCTCGAGAGAGAACATAGTGCATGATCGTGGGCAGTCAAGGAAGTGGAGCGAAGTTCAGGCCGTTGGCGCGCTCCAAAGCCGTTCTCGGTCGTCACAGATCCACCTTCCGCACTTTCGACTTACGCGCGGCCGATGTTCTCGTCACTGAACGAGTTGCGCCTGAAGCAGCAGTGGGGCGGCGGCCGTGAGCTGCGCCTCAACAACCGTGCCGACCAACGCTTGCGCCCCCTCGGCGCCCACGGTGGTGTGGTCGAGGTTGATCGCAACTATGAGATCGCCCGGGGTACGACCGATGGCCTGAAGCCCCGCGCGCGGTGTGGCCTGACGCCGATTCCAGCGCAACTCGATTTTTTTCGACTCGGGGTGCGCCATGGCCAGCGAGAGCGCGCTGTCGGGATCGGCAGGGGCGGCGGCGCCGTGCTCGCGGATCTCCTCGACCAGGACAGGCACGCTGCGACCAACCCACGATTCGTGCACCCTGCGGCTCACCTCGGTCTGGATGTCGAGCAGCAGGTTGTTGCGGAGCTTCTTGACCTCGGTGGGCACATCGTCCTCGAAGCGATCGATGGCGACGGTGCCCGGGCGGGGCGAGTACTTGAAGATGAAGTTGTTCTTGAAGGGCACCGCGCGCACCAGCGACACCGTTTCCTCGAACTCCGCGTCGGTTTCGGTGGGAAATCCCACGATGATGTCGCCCGCGATGGTGCAGTCGGGCAGCTTGGAGGTCACCCGCTCGATGAACTCGAGGTACTCCTCGCGGGTGTAGCCGCGGTTCATGGCCTTGAGGATGCGGTTGGAGCCCGACTGGGCGGGGGCATGGATGTAGCGGCAGATGCGGGGGCAGCCCGCCATGACGTCGAGGATGTCGTCGCCGAAGTCGCGGGGGTAGCTCGTGACGAACCGCAGGCGCTGCAGCGCAGGGACCTCGTCGTGGATCCGCTGGAGCAGCCGAGCGAAGGTGGTCACCCGCTGGCCATCGGGAATCGGGGCTCGGAAGGCGGCGAGGCCTGGGCCGACCTGGGGTTGCTCCCGGCCCTCGGAGTCCACGGCGAGGCCGTGGCTGTACCGGTAGTGGTTGACCGTCTGGCCAAGGAGCGTGATCTCGATAACCCCCGCGGCGACCAGACGCTTGCACTCGTCGACGATCGAGTCCGGCGGGCGGTGCACCTCGGCGCCCCGGGTGTTGGGGACGACACAATATGTACAGAACTTGTTGCAGCCGCGGGTGATACGGACGTACGCCGAGCGGCGGTCTGCGCCTCCGTCCGTCGGTTCGAAGGCGCGGGAGAGGTCGAGAAGCTCGAGGTGGTCCTCCGCGGCGGCCAGGGTGGCGGAGCGTCGGCTCTTGCTGCCTGCCAGGGCCACCCGCTCCTCACGGGCGGCACCCTCGGTGCGGCGGACATTGTCGATGAGGGCGGGTAGGCGGTCGAGTTCGCCCGGGCCGCACAGGAGGTCGACCTGGGGGAACCGGCGCAGCATGTCGATGCCGTCGCGCTCCGCCATGCAGCCGAGGACGCCCAGGATGACCTGCTCGCCCGCCTTCTTGCGCATGCCGACGAGCCCGAGGCGCGAGTACGCCTTGTTCTCCGCCTGCTCGCGCACCGAGCAGGTGTTGTAGAGGACCACATCGGCCTTGGTGAAGTCGTCGGTGAACCGGTACCCGAGGGACCGCAGATGCCCACGCACGAGCTCGCTGTCGAGCTCGTTCATCTGGCAGCCGAATGTCTCGAGGTAGACGGTGGAGGAGTGGTTCATCGAGCGTGGTCCATCGCAGCGTCACAGGGTAGCGGATCGTCCGCGCGACTTCTCCACCGCGCGCGGTCGGCGTGCCGATAAACCGCGCCATGCTCCGCATGTCGCACGGTGTGATCCTGTCGATGCTCGCGCTCCTGGTGATCGGGATCGTGATGGTCAATTCGGCAGGTCTCGATGTTCCGCCCGACGAGGCGCTCGTGAAGTCGGGTGCCCTCAGCCGCGAGGCCTACGACCGCGCGGTGGCGCGGTACCAGCCGATCGAGTTCGAGACCGTCTTCTTCGGCCGTACCACCATCCTGGCGGCGATCGCGCTGCTGATGGTGTGGGTCGGTTCGCGCTTCGATGTCGAACGGTTCATCACGGCGCGCGGCGCCCGCTCGTGGATCCCGTGGATCCTGGGCGGCATCGTGGTCACGCTGGCGCTCACGCAGGTGCCTGGCATCGGCCGCGAGGTCAACGGCAGTGCCCGCTGGATCGGCCCCGCGGCGCTGGGGTTCCAGCCCAGCGAGTTCGCCAAGTGGGGCATGCTCATCGTGGTGTCGTGGTTCTGCGTGCGGCACGCCGATCGCCTGCAGTCGTTCAAGCGCGGCTTCCTGCCGGCGCTCGGGTTGCTGGCCTTCATCTGCGCGCTGATCGGCAAGGAGGACCTCGGCACCGCCGTGCTCGTCTTCGCGAGCGGTGCGGCGCTGCTCATGATCGGCGGCATGCGCTGGTGGTACGTCATGGGGTTGGTGCCGATCGGCATGGTTGGCGCCGTCGTGGCGGTCAAGCTCGAGCCCTACCGCATGGCGCGGCTCACCTCGTACATGGATCCGTGGGCCGATCCGCAGGGTGCCGGCTACCACACCATCCAGTCGCTGAGCGCGATCGCCGGCGGCGGGTTCTGGGGCCGCGGCATCGGCAACAGCCTGCAGAAGTTCGGCTACCTGCCCGAGGACACCACCGACTTCGTGTTTGCCATCATCTGCGAGGAGCTCGGCGTGATGGGCGCCATGTTCGTCATCGCCCTGTTCGCCGTGCTGCTGCTGTGCGGCCTGTCGATCGTCATGCGCGGCGCGCGGCTTCGCGAGGCCGATGCCATCGTGCCGCCGTTCTCGCGGCTGCTTGGGACAGGCATCCTGCTCACCATCGGCATGCAGGTGCTCATCAACCTGCTGGTGGTGACGGCGCTCGCACCCACCAAGGGCATCGCGCTGCCGTTCATCTCCTCGGGTGGCTCGGGGTGGGTGACGACAGGTCTGGCGATCGGCCTGCTGGTGTCGATCGAGCGTTCGGCGATGCGCCGTGAGCGGGAGCTGGGCCTCGATGAGGACGGCACGTCGCTCGAGGCCGACGCGTCGGCAGCACCGGAAGGCGTTGCAACGGCATGAGCGCGGGCAGCATTGTTCTCGCCGGAGGAGGCACGGGCGGTCACATCGCCCCGGGGATCGCGATCGCGGAGCGTCTGGCGGAGATCGCGCCCGATTTCGAGCGCGTGTTCGCGTGCTCGACGCGCGCCGTCGACGCGCGCATGCTCGAGCACGTGGGCGCCGACTATGTGCCGGTGCAGGCCGAGGGCTTCTCGCCGCGGCCGATGAAGCTGGTGCGCTTCATGCGCGCCTTCGTGGCGGGGCGGGCTGCGTCGCGCGAGCTGCTGGCGGAGCGCGGCGCGCGCGCCGTCGTGGCCCTGGGCGGTTATGTCACGGCTCCCGTCGTCGAGGCCGCGAAATCGATGCGCGTGCCCGTGCTGCTGGTCAACCTCGACGCGACGCCTGGGAAGGCCAACCGCTGGGTCGCGCGCCGCGCGGCGCGCATCCTCTCGGCGTGCCCCACGCCGGGAATGCCGGCGTTCGCCGAGCGCATCGTGGGAATGCCCGTGCGCCAGGCGGCCATCGCCAGTGTGCCGCGCGACGCGTGTGCGGCGGCGCTCGGCCTCGAGCGCGGATTCCGCACGCTGCTGGTGACGGGCGCATCGCAGGGTGCCGCCAGCCTCAACGAACTCATGCAGCTGCTGTTGCAGCGGGAGCGTGGCGCCTTCGGCGAGTGGCAGGTGCTGCACCTCGTGGGCAACGCCGAGCGCGCACCCATCGAGCGTGCCTACCGCGAGGCCAGCGTGCGGGCGAAGGTCGTTCCCTTCCTGCACGAGATGGGACTGGCTTGGGGCGCCGCCGATCTCGCGCTGTCGCGCGCGGGTGCGAACTCGGTGGCCGAGGCGATCATCAACGGCGTCCCCACGGTGTTCGCGCCGTATCCGTACCACCACGACCTGCACCAGAAGTGGAACGCCAAACCCTACCACGACGAGGGTGTGGCCGTGCTGTGCGACGACCTGATCGATGCCGAGCGGAATCACGCCACGCTGGGCGCGGCGCTGGTCGGGCTCATGTCGGATCACAGCCGGCGCGAATCGATGCGTGCGAGCCTCGCGTCGCGGCCGCGCGAGGACGCAGCGCTCGAGATCGCGCGCGCCGCTGTTGCGCTGGCGCGCGGGTAGCCGCTCGCGGGAGGCGAGTCTGCCGAGCGCGCATCGCGCGTCATCGACTCACTCGATCGACGCCAGCCACTCGGCCAGCAGTTCGACCGTGGCCTCGAGGTCGCCCTTGTCGACCATCTCGGTGGAGCTCCCCTTGTGCTATTGGTGGGTTTATGTTATTTAAAATGTCCGAATTTAAACTTCTTGGTGGTTTTAATAATGATGATAAGTTTGCTGAGGATTTTCATCTTAGTATGAAAGTTAATCCCCTCCGGTTTGGCGTGTCTGACGAGAAAGTGTATACTACCGATAGACGATTTAAAAAGAAAGGATTATGGTATATGATTAAAATGGCATATCTTTCTAATGTAAATAAACGTAATCCCGACTTCTTTAAAAATGACCACAACTATTGGATATAAATGCGTTGTATTGTCCGACCTACATTTAGGGATGGGTGACAGTAAACCAAAACGGATTCTTGAATTTCTTGAGACAATTAAAACTGACCTCCTTATTCTTAATGGCGATATTGTTGATATTGATGCCATTAATCGTGGGAGTAAATGGAAGAATAAACATATGAAGGTAATCATTAAACTATTGGATATGTCCCGTAATACCGAGATTATCTATATTAGAGGGAACCACGATAATGATGTAAAAGACTTATACTCTTCCGGACTTGGGAACATTAAGTTTATGGATGAATATATCTATACCGTTGGAGATAAGAAATACCTTGTATTCCATGGAGATA
>CAIOCH010000374.1 GCA_903856525.1 uncultured bacterium
CGATCGATCCCGAGCGATCCGCCGAAGCAGCGGATGCGCGCCCGGAGCTCCCCGTGTACGCCGCATGGCCGCAGTCCGCTGCGTTCTGCGCGCGGCTCGGCATGCGCCTGCCCACCGAAGCGGAGTGGGAGTACGCGTGCCGCGCGGGCGTGCAGGCTGGGCGGTACGGGCCACTCGACGAGATCGCGTGGCACCGCGGCAATGCGCGTGGGCGGCGCCAGCCGGTCGGCTTGAAGGCCGCGAACGCGCTTGGCTTCCACGACATGATCGGCAACGCGTGGGAGTGGGTGAACGACTGGTACGGCGAGTACACGCGCGGCGCGCAGACGAATCCGATGGGTCCGTCGTCGGGCGATTCGCGCATCGCACGGGGCAGCTACTTCAACTACGAAGGCGGCTTCTGCCGCTCGTCGCTGCGGTATGAGATGCAGTCGCCGGACTTCGCTGGCGCGATGGGCTTCCGCGTCGCACGGAATCCGTGAGGCGAGCCATCTCCTCGCTGCGGCCGTTCTGCGGTCGCATAGTGGCGAACCGATGACGGTTCCGTGCGATCCTGTTCCCGATCTCTCAAGACGAAGCAGCCGCCTGCATCCCTCCCGCGGTCGCACGCGAAACTTCGCCCACGCTTGGCCTGTTCTGGCTGCCCCCAGGCGTCATCTCTTCTCCAGCCAGCGAAACCCGACGTGGTTTCCATACCGGAGGTCCTCATGGTTCGTGTGCTTGGCCTTGTCTCCGCGGCTGTCCTTGCCGCCCTCGTTCCGTCGGCCAACGCCGATGTTCCCTTTCAGCAACTCGCCGACTTCGGTCTCGGCGGCTCGCCGTCCGATGTGAACGCCTCGGGCGTGATCGTCGGTTCGGTGCGGGTCGATCGCGAGGGGTTCGGTGCGTCTGTGCCCGTCATCTGGCAGACCCCGACCTCGGCGCCTGTCGAGATCCCGAGCCCACGCGGTGGGTACGCGGTCGCCATCAACTCGAACGGCGACATCATCGGCACGGAGTTCCAGCAGTCGGGGCCCTACGGAGTCCCCGTCCTCTGGTCGAGCGGCGAGCGGTTCGAGCTCCCGGATCTCGGCGAGGGCGGCTTTGCCAACGACATCAACGAGGCGGGCGTGATCGTCGGCTCCGTGATCGTGAAGGGGAACTACCGCGCCGCCCGCTGGGTGAACCGCGAGCTCGAGCTGCTGCCCGTGCCTGACTTCCAGACCGACGACGGCATCGTGTGGAGCCTTGCGAACAGCATCAACTCCGCGGGCGTGATCACCGGCACCGTGCGGTCGCCCGTGGGCTCTGGCACGCCGTCGGCCGCGCTCCGCTGGGACGACAAGGGCGTCTCGTTCATCGAGAGCGGCGGCCTCGAGACGAAGGGCATCGCCATCGACAACCTCGGTGGAGTGGTCATCAACGGCTACTTCGACGGCGGATCGTCGCGCGCGCCTGCGGTCGTCCAACCCGACGGCTTCGTGAACATCCTCGCGGTGCCCCCGCAGTACCTGAGCGGCGCGTCGGCCACCACGATGAGCCGAAGCGGCCTCGTCGCCGGCTACTACTACGACATGGTTGGCGGCACCTTCGGCATCAAGGCCGTCGCGTGGCCGAACGGCGTGTTCACGCCGCTCGAGATGCCCGCGGGTCAGCGCTACGCATTCCCCAGCGGCGTCGGCAGCAACGGACTCGTGTTCGGGTCCGCGACCGACGGCGTCACGGGGAGCTCCGTGGGCGGATTCTGGGCGCTCGATGTCGAGGACAGCCAGCTGCGTTCTGCCACGGTGAGCGGCGCGCGTGGCCAGGCCGTCGAGCTGTCCGCCGAGAGCTTCCGAGCCTCTGGCGCAAATGTCGGCCACAGCGTCGCGGCGCGCGTGAACAATACGCTTGTCGGCCAGGCGATCACCGATTCGACCGGTCGCGCACGCCTGGCGTTCACCATTCCCGCCGACTTCGCGGGTTCGCAGATGACCGTGCGCTACACCGATGAGAACGGCGCGAGCATCGTGAGCGTGATCGAGGTCACCTCGGGCTGCGTGGCCGCCGACCTCAACTGCGACGGCAGCGTCAACTCGCTTGACCTCGCTGCGCTGCTTGCGGCGTGGGGCACTGCGGGCGCTGCCGACCTCAACGGCGACGGCGTGGTGAACTCGCCTGATGTGGCGGTCCTGCTCTCAGGCTGGACGGGTTGATCGAAGCTGTACCGCGGCGAGGCGTCCCGGCCATCCCAGGGGCGCCTCGTCGCGTTTTTGTCGCCGTACATCGGTATCGTCCGAGCAGGAGCCCTTCATGCCGCACCGGAACGTCCTCGCCATGCTCGCACTGCTCTTTCCCGTTACAGCCGCGTTCGCGCAGGATGCGAAGCCGGCAGAGCCGCCGCCGCCGATCACCGAGAAGATGAAGGCCGACGCCGCGAAGCTCTCGCCGCTCGTCACCTCGGAACTCGCCAAGCAGTTCCTCGCAGCCACGGCGAAGCTCGCGGAGCCCACGCCGCGCACCGTCTATCGAAACCGCGAGAAGGGGATCGCCCTCACGAAGCGCGCGTACGACGCGCTTCCCGCCGATGAGAAGGCGACGCTCACGCCGCGCGAGTATCCGCCCGACTTCTACTACGAGACCGGCTACGGCTCGCCGCTGGTCTACGCGCGCGTGCTCGACCTCGCCGCACCGCATGTAATGCGCGCGGGCAAGCCGAAGCTCCTCGACTTCGGCTACGGCACGATCGGCCAGCTCCAGCTCCTCGCGCACTGCGGATTCGACGCCCACGGCGTCGATGTCGAGCCGATGTTTCCGGCGCTCTACAGCGAGCCGGGCGACACGGGCGCGATGGGCACGGGATCCGTCTCGATCCACGTTGGCCAGTGGCCGGCCGAGGAGTCGCTCCGCAACGCGATTGGCGGCGGATACTCGCTCATCACCAGCAAGAACACGCTGAAGAAGGGCTACATCCATCCGAGCCCGCCGGCGGGGCAGACGGTCGATCCGAAGCGGCTCGTCCACCTCGGCGTGGGCGACGAGGAGTTCCTCAAGCGCGTGCACGATGCGCTCGTGCCCGGCGGCGTGTTCGTGATCTACAACATCTGCCCGCCGCAGAATCCGCCTGAGAAGGAGTACATCCCTTGGGCGGACGGGCTCTCGCCGTTTCCGCGCGAGATGCTCGAGAAGGTGGGGTTCGAGGTTCTTGCGTTCGACGAGGTCGACCGGCAGTGGGTGCTCGACGGCTTCGCTGCACTCGGCTACACAGAGGGTAAGACGCGCGAGGAAGCCGCGAAGGAGTTCCTGTGCTGGTACACGATCGTCCGGCGGAAGGGCTGAGCCAGCCTCGCCTCCCTCGCCTGCTACCTTTCCCGCATGCCTCGTCGCCTCATCTCATCCGGCTCCCCGTTCGAGCGGGACATCGGCTACTCGCGAGCGGTCGTCGTCGGCGACCGCGTCTTCGTGTCGGGCACGACGGGATTCGACTACGTGAC
>CAIOCH010000375.1 GCA_903856525.1 uncultured bacterium
GCGCCGCGCCGGATCGGCGAACCAGGTGCGCGGATCGAAGGCGAGGAGCGCACGCGCGTCGGCGACCGTGGCAGCGTCGGGGATGGGTGCAAGCGTGCGCATCTCGATGCCCACGTCGCCGGGCACGAGTTCGCGGCCGTGTCCGAGTCCGAAGCTCATTCGGTCTTCTCCTGCGGCTTGAGCAGCCAGCGTCGCGGCGGGACATCGGTGTCGCGCACGAGGTCGGCCCAGCCGGCCGGACGACGTGCATCGGGGATCTGCGGCGCGGGCGCCGCGCGGGCGAGATCCGTCGCCAGCGTCACGATGTCGGCGAGGATGGCGGGATCGATGGTGTCGGCGATCGCACCGTACTCGTCGGGGAGGCCCGTGGTGGCGCGCTGGAACAGGTGGTTCGCGTCGGGGTAGGTGCGCACCGACACCACCGCGCCCGACTTCGCGGGCAGATCGGTGAGGAGCAGCGCGTTTGGCTCGGCCACGACCTGGACATCCTTGCCGCCGAGGAGCACCGCGAGCGGCATCTCGAGCCGCGCGAGGATGGGCGCGGGGTCGAAGGCGATGAACTGCGCCATCCACGGATCGGTGACCTGCCCGAACGCGTTGGCGACGGTGGCGGCCATCTGCGTGTCGGTCAGCGGCGCCGACTGACCCGCGATGAGCTGGGTGCGCACCATGACCGCCACGAGGCGCTGGAGGTCCTCGTTCTCGGCGCGCGCGGCAACCGCCTGCATGACGGCGCGATGCGCCTCGATGGCGGCCTTGCGCTTGGTGGCGTCGATGCCGGAAGCCTCCATGATGCGGTCGGACTGGCGCGTGAGCGTGGCCCCGCCCGACTCGGCAGGCATGGCGAGGGCGATGCCGAAGGCCAGCGGATGCACGGGCGCGTCGCCGTCGTGCTGCCATACCGACACGATGGGCACGATCATGGCGCCCTCGCTGTGCCCGATCATGCCGACGCGCGCGGGATCGACCGCGGGCTGGCGCTTGAGCCACTCGCTGGCGATGTCGGCGTCACTCGCGAAGTCGAGCGTGGTGGCGCCGCCGAATGCCCCCGTCGACTCACCCGCGCCGCGGTCGTCGTAGCGGAGGACGGCGATGCCCGCGCGCGCGAGGGCATCGGCGATGACGGCAAACGGGCGATGTCCGAGGAGCTCCTCGTCGCGGTTCTGCGGGCCGGAGCCGGTCACCAGCACCACGGCGGGAACGCGACCATCGCGCGCGAGACCGGCCGCCGAGGCGGACTCGACCGCGGGCATCGAGAGCGTGCCCGCGAGCACATGCCCCGCAGGGTGGTTGATGCGGACCTCGCGGGTCTCGTACGGGAACGGCGGCTGCGGGTCCTGCGGACGGCGCTTGCCGCTCAGCCGCGTGCCTGGCGCGAGTTCAAAGCGGATGGGACCCTTGAAGGCACCCTGCGTGAACGACCCCTCGAGCACGGTTGCGTCGGCGTTGGGCGTGAGCGCGATGGTTGCAACCGCACCCGCGGGCAGCGTCACGGTGAACCCCGCTTCGCCGCGCACGACCTCCACCGGCAGGTCGAGGATCCCCTGCGACGCGATCTCCATGGCGGCGCACCAACCGCGCGGGCCCTCGGCCAGCGCGAGGCGCATGGGGATCTTCTGTCCGGCCGCATCGAGCGTGGCGGCGTAGATGCGCGCCGTCGCCTGTTCGGAGGCGAGGTCGACGCGGCGCATCGACCAGGCGAACGCAGGGTCGCTGCGCGTGCCGTCGGCAAGCAGGAACGCGAAGGTTCCCGACATGCGCTCAGCCTCGCCCAGCGCACCCTCGAAGCGGGCGCGGCGCCCCTGGGAATCGAGCGTGAAGGCGAGGCTGCGTCCGTTGGCGACGACTTCGGTGGTGGGCTTTGCGAGCGCGCCCGCACTCAGGATCGTGACCGCGACCTCCGCGCCGCCCGGCCCCGGCCGCACGATGATGGTCACGGGCATCTCGAGCTGGCTGGTCCCATCGACGGGCGGGCTCTTGACCTCGCCCATCCATGCGCCGATCCACGCGGGATCGAGGTCGGCGCGCGTCGGACGCGCGAAGACGATGGGAAGGCACGCCGCGAGCAGCAGCGCCAGCAGGACCACATGACGGGCACTTCGCTGCACGGTCGACGTCTTCCTTTCGGGAGTGCGGGTCAGTCGGGATCGTACGAGAGCTGCTCCGCGATCCGGTTCTCGGGGGAGCAGATCACCACCTTGGGGTGATGAGACCGCATCTCCTCGAGCGAGAGGTGGCAGAAGCTCATGATGATGACGCGGTGGCCGACGCCGGTGAGACGGGCCGCCGCACCGTTGACTCCAATGACGCCACTGCCGCGGGTGCCGCGGAAGATGTAGGTCTCGAAGCGGTTCATGCTGTCGATGTCGGCGATGAGGACCTTCTCGTTGACGCGCATGCCGGTCGCGTCGAGGAGGTCGGGGTCGATGGTGATCGAGCCCATGTAGTCGGGGTTGCAGAGGGTCACCGTCGCACGGTGGATCTTCGCGAAGAGGGCTTCGCGGAGCATGTCAGTCCTCCGCCTTCCCGCCCGCTGCGCGGGAGCCTCCGCGCGCCGGGGGACGCTCGCCCTCGGGGCGGCGCCAGTCGATGCGCTTGCCGTCGGCGTGGAGCAACTCGAGGTCGTAGTAGAGCCGCTGGTCGGGCTCGAAGAGGTGCGCGACGATCTCGACGAAGTCGACCACGATCCAGGTGGACGACTCGTCGGAATTGGTGCGGTACGGGTGCTGGCCGCGCGCCTTGCCGATGTCCTCGATCTCCTGCGCGGCAGACCGCATCTGCCGCTGGCTGGTGCCCGAGGAGATGACGACGTAGTCGCAGACCTGGCTGCGGCCGCGCACGTCGAGCAGGATCACGTCGCTGCACTTCGAGTCGGAGAGGGTGCGCGCGATGTCGATGGCGAAGCCGCGCGTCGATTCGGGGTCTGAGTTGCTGCGGGAGCGCATGCGGAGTGGATCGCGGAAGTGAGCCGACCGCGCGGTGGGCGCGGTCGGCGGAAATCGACTGGTTCGGACGGGTCGTCGGGAAACGGCGGGTGGAAGGAGCCGGAGCGTGGCTTAGAAGCCGCCGCCACCCATGCCACCGCGACGCGGACCCTTGGACTCGCTCTTGCGCGGACGGCCGCCACCCTGACGATCCGAGCCCGGACGCACCGGACGCGGCTCATGACGGCGCGCGTCGCGACGCTTGCGCTCGGAGGGCTTCTCGTAGTTCTGCTTGCGCTTGACGTCCTTGGTCAAGCCTTCCTTCTCGCAGAGCTTCTTGAAGCGACGGAGCATCTGCTCGACGGACTCGCCACTACGGGCCTTGATACGGATCGCCATCTGAATTCGGTTCCTTCTAGGGGTTCTACTGCCGAGTCGTCTATTTGACACGAATCCCCCGAGGCGGTCAAGCCGTTGGCGACGAAGGGCATGGAGGCCTATCCTGCCCACGTGCCGCTCGTTATCGACACCTACAACGTCCTGCATGTGACGGGCGTCCTGCCGCCGGAACTGGCGGTGGGCGAGCCCGAGGGGCTGGCGCGGCTCATCGAGGGCAGTCGATTCGCCGCCGATGCGGCGTGGCTCGTGTGCGATGGGGTCCCGCGCGGCGCCGAACGGGTCGGACGCATCGTGATCGAGGGGGCGGGCGCGCGGCGCAAGGCCGACGACCACATCGCGGAGATCGTGGGCGCAAGCAGCGCGCCGCGGCGGATGACGGTGGTGACGAGCGACCGCGAGCTCGGACGGCGCGTGCGCGCGCGCGGTGCCGAGGTGGTGCGCAGCGAGGAGTTCCTGGCCATGCTCGCGGAGGACGCGCGGCGCGCGCGGCCGCGGCGGAAGGCCGTCGCGGACCCACGGCGGAGCGTGCCGCTCAACGATCGCGAGGTCGCGGGATGGATGGAGGTGTTCCGCATCACCGCCGAGCAGGCTGCGATCGAGGGGAGCGGGACGGTGGCGCGGCCGGCCGCCGGCGCGCGGCAACCGACGGATGATGCCGCGCTCGAGCGGTTTCTCGAGGCGACGCGGGAACTCGAGGATCCGCTGTCGATCCTCGACCGGAAGGCCGGCGTGGACCTGCTGGAGGCGCTGGGGGCGATCGACGACGCGGCGCTCGAGGCCATGATGAAGGCGCACGAGCCCGGTGTGCTCAAGGACGGCGCACGGATCGGCGGGCGCAAGCGGGTGCGGAAGTCGGGACGAACCAACGGGAGCGACGCATGAGCACGGGACACGGACCGCGGGACGCGGTCGACTTCGATCATCCACCGGCCGACCCCCTGCCGCTCCTCGAGCGTTGGCTCGAGGATGCCAAGGCGCTCGCCACGCCCAATCCGAACGCGATGACGCTGGCGACCGTGGATGCCGACGGCGCGCCCAGCGCGCGGATCGTGCTGCTGCGCGGACTCACGCGCGAGGGGGCGCGGTTCTTCACCAACCGGAACAGCCGCAAGGGAAAGGCGCTGGGTGCGCATGCGCGCGCAGCGCTGCTGTTCCATTGGGATCTGCTCGACCGCCAGGTGCGCATCGAGGGGCGCGTCACACTCGCGGCCGACGCGGAGAGCGACGAGTACTTTGCGCATCGGCCGGTGGACAGCCGCGTCAACGCGTGGGCCAGCGACCAGAGCGAACCGGTCGCGAACCGCGCCGAGCTCGAGCGGCGCGCGGAGGAGATGACGCGGCGGTTCGAGGGGGCGGATGTTCCGCGGCCGCCGCATTGGGGCGGATATCGCGTGAGCCTCGATCGGATCGAGTTCTGGCAGGGCGACAAGTACCGGCTGCACGACCGCGTGGAGTACCGGATGCGTGCCGACGGCACGTACGAGGTGCGGCGGCTGTGTCCGTGACGATGCCGGCCGACGGTCAGTAGGCGCCTCCCGCGGGGATCAACGCGGCGGAGCCGGTGGACCGCGCGTTCGAGGGCTCGACGATGGCGGCCCAGGGGATCGACTGGAGTTCCTCCTCGTCGAGCGCCTTCTTGAGCATTCGGCGCCAGTCTGCGTTCGTCAGCGTGTCGGGCCGGATGTCGGAGCCGACGAGACCCCAGCGCTTGCCGCCGCCGCAGTGCATCTGCGCGCTCGACCATGGCCAGTCGGTCGCCTCCGCGACCATCCCCGCCTCGACGGGATTGCGCTCGACGTACCGGAGCGCGTTGATCGCGTGGACCTCGCTCATCGGAACGGAGAAGAAACGCCCTTCCCAGTTGGTGCCACACTTGCCCTTCTTGTGGTTGAGGTGTTCGGAGTACGCGCGATGGGTCCGCGAGAAGCAGGAGGAGAGCCCTCGGATCGACGAGGGGATCGCGATCACGTGGATGTGGTTCGACATCAGGCAGAAGCCCGCGATCTGCGTGGCGGTGATCCGGCTGAACCGGTAGAGGAGAGCGAGGTAGAGGCGGCGGTCGTCGTCGCTGGAGAAGAGGATCTGGCGGTGGTTCCCGCGATGCGCGACGTGATGCGGAACTCCGATGTGGACTTGCCTGCGTGATCGACCCATGGCTCGGTTCCTCCCGCCGCCAACATACGGCCGAAAGCCAGCCGCTCCTCGAGACACACGGAATTCCCACGCGCCACCGGCACCGGGAGCCTGCACCGCACCGCATGGCCCGCGACGCCCCCTACCCGGCCACACCCCACGCGCGCCACCCCGGGACGCGTGCCTGACACGTGCCAGTGGGTGCCAGTGAGTGCACGACACGTGCCAGTCACCGCCGGGATGAGCCCGCAACGCTGCAGGGAGGTCAAGCAAAACGAGCGTGTTGCAGCGACATCGGCACGTTCCCGTCGGTGCCAGTCGGTGCACGACACGTGCCAGTCACCAATCGGGGTCCGCCGCGGCGGCCGTGGGGGTGTCGATGAAGGCCAGCCATCGGCTGGATCGGGCGATCCGGGGGGCGGCCACGACCGCGTCCGTCAGGTTCCGGTGTTTGCGCCGCGGGAACCGCGCCAGACGTCGTAGCGCACAGTCGTTCCACCGATCGTCCACTCGGGTGCGGCGAGTTCTTCGGCGTCATCACCACGCTTGAGGGCGATGCGCATGCGCGCACACTCCCGCGCGACGCGCAGCAGTTCCGCCGAATCGAGATCCGCACCGACGACTTCGCGCAGCATCGCCATCTCCTTGCGGGGCAGCGCGCTGCGCTTCCTTTTCGGCGGGAACATCGGGTCGATCACCACGGCATCGGGTGCGTCGGAAGTCCCTGCATGCGCCTCGAGCCATGCGCGGGCGTCGGCGCACACCAGATCGAGGCGGTCGCCGATCAGCGCGGCGAGCCGTGGATCGCGTCGCGCGCGCGCCAACCCGTCGGCCGCAAGGGCGTGCACCACCGGCGACCGCTCGATCGCGAGAACACGGAAGCCAGCCGCCGCGAGTAGAAACGCGTCGCCCAGCAAGCCCGCCGTCGCGTCGACCACGGTGCGCGCATCGCCGAGCGCCTTCACGATCGGCATCGCACGCGCCTCGGCGAGTCCGCCGCGAAGCGACACGCGCGAGAGGTCGCACCGCACGCCCGTCCCCTCGCGCTCGCCTTCGCGGCGCAGCTCGAGGAACGACGACGGATCGCCATCGGCACCGATGCGCGCCAGCACGAATCCGCCCGGCAGCGCGCCATCGGCGGCACCGTCGGGCGTCGACCCGCTCACGCCTTCGACAGCCCGTGCTCGAGGTCCTTCCAGAGGTCCTCGACATGCTCGACACCGACCGAGAGCCGCACCAGCGAGTCGCTGATGCCGAGCTCCGCGCGCATCGCCTCGGGGACGCTCGCGTGGGTCATGATCGCGGGATGCTCGATCAGGCTCTCGACGCCGCCGAGGCTCTCGGCGAGCGCGAAGAGATGAACGTTCTCGAGGAACCGCCGGCTCTCGCCGATGCCGCCCTTGAGGAAGATCGTGATCATGCCGCCGAACGCGGGCTTGCCGTCAAGACGCATCTGCCTCACGGCGAGCGCGTGCTGCGGATGGCTCGCGAGGCCGGGGTAGACGACCTTCGCCACCTTCGGGTGCACCTCGAGCCGCCGCGCGATCTCCATACCGCTGGCACAGTGGCGCTCCATGCGCACATGCATCGTCTTGAGCCCACGCAGGCCGAGGTACGCGTCGAACGGCCCCATCACGCTGCCGATCGCGTTCTGCATGAAGCGCAGCTTCTCGGCGAGCTCGCGCGAGCCCGTGATGAGCGCGCCGCCGACCGTGTCCGAGTGGCCGCCCACGTACTTCGTGGTCGAATGCATCACGATGTCCGCACCAAGTTCGATCGGTCGAGTCAGCATCGGCGTCGCGAACGTATTGTCGACCACCGAGACCGCCCCCGCCTTGCGCGCGAGCGCGCACACCGCGGCGACATCGACGAGCTTGAGCGTGGGATTCGTGGGCGTCTCGAGCCAGACCATCTTCGGCTTGTGCTCGCGGATCGCGGACTCCGCCTTGGCGAGGTCGCTCAGATCGACATGCACCACCTTGTATCCCGCGCTGCGCTTGCGCACGCGGTTGAGCAGCCGGTTGGTGCCGCCGTAGACATCGTCCATGCACACGATCGTGTCGCCCGCGTCCATGAGCTCGAGCGCGGTCGCGATCGCCGCGAGGCCCGAGGCGAAGGCGAATCCACCGCAGGTACGCTCGTCGGCCTCCGAGAGTCCCGAACGCTCGAGCGTGGCGATGCAGCGCTCGAACGCGAAGCGCGTGGCGTTGTGGCTGCGCGAGTACTCGAAGCCCTTGTGGACGCCCGGCGACTCCTGGATGAAGGTCGAGCTGGTGTAGATCGGAGGCATCACCGCGCCCGTGGTCGGGTCGGGGTGCTGGCCGCCGTGGATGCAGTCGGTCGCGAGGTGCGCAGGTGCGTTGGCCATGTTCGTTCCGTCTGGGTCCGGGTCAGAGCTGCTTGCGCAGGTAGTTGATGAGGTCGATCTTGGTGATGAGCCCGTAGAAGTGCTTCTCGTCGGCGACCACCGCCACCCGGTCGGCGCGGAAGATCGGCACGAGGTCGTTCACGCTCGCCGTCGGGCGGACCGTCTCCACGCGGCTGGTCATGTAGTCGCGCACGGGACGCGCCGCGCAGTCGCGGTCGCGCACCAGCGCCATGAGCACATCGGTCTCGTCGAGGATGCCCACGACATGGTCCTTCTCGTCGACCACCGCCATCTGGGAGATCGAGAACATGCGCATGCGCTTGATCGCCTGCACGACGGGGATGTCGGGCGTGAGGCAGAAGTCCTCGCGTTCGAGGTGGCGGCGCGCGATGAGGTCGCGGATGTCGCCGTAGGTCGGCCGCTTGATGAAGCCGTTGTCCACCATCCAGAAGTCGTTGAACATCTTCGACAGGTACTTGGCGCCGTTGTCGCAGATGAGCGTGACCACCCGCTTGGGCTCCTTCTGCTCGCGGCAGTAGCGGAGCGCGGCGGCGAACAGCGTGCCGACCGACGAGCCGGCGAGCACGCCCTCCTTGCGGAGCAGCTCGCGCGCGGTGTGGAACGCCTCCTCGTCGGAGATCGCGTAGGCCTTCTTCACCAGCTCGAGGTGGCAGATCGAGGGCACGAAGTCCTCGCCGATGCCCTCGACGAGCCAGGAGCCCGGCTGCACCGTGCGCCCCTCGTTGACCAGCGGCGTGAGGATCGAGCCGACCGGATCGGCGAGGA
>CAIOCH010000376.1 GCA_903856525.1 uncultured bacterium
AGCTCGCGGCACCGCAGCTGATGTCGATGCTGCAGTGCAGGCGGCGCAGGCTGCGTTTGCGGCGTTCAGCTGCGCGCCTGTCAACTTCCGCGAAGGCGTGCTGAGCCGCGCCGCCGCCATCCTAGAGCGCGACATCGAGTCGCTCGCAGCGCTCATGATCACCGAGATCGGGTCACCGATCGGCAAGGCCCGTCACGAAGTGCAGCGTGCCGCCGATGTGTTCCGCGCGGCCGCTGGCGCGACACGGCACCTCTCCGGTAAGACCTTGCCGAGCGATGTGCCCGGCAAGATGAACCTGACCTTCCGCGCACCGCTCGGCGTGGTGGCGAGCATCACGCCTTTCAACGTGCCTTTGGGCAAAGGCGTGAGGCTCAGCGCGATACCGCTGGCCTTCGGCAACACCGTGGTGATGCTGCCTTCCGAGGAATCGCCGCTGATGGCGCTGCGCCTCGCCAAGGTCTATGAAGAAGCAGGGCTGCCGCCCGGCTGCTTCAACGTGGTGACGGGTTACGGTCATGAGATCGGCGACGCGCTGACCGGTCATCCGCTCGTGCGAAGCATCAGCTTCACCGGTTCGACGCGCGTCGGTACGCACATCCGTGAGCTCGCGGCCCGCTCCGGCAAGAAGCTGACGCTGGAGCTCGGCGGCAAGAGCCCGCTCGTCGTGCTCGACGATGCCGACCTGTCGCGCGCGGTGCAGGCCGCTGTACTCGGGTCGTTCGGCAACCAGGGCCAGATCTGCATGGCTTCGAGCCGCATCTACGTGCAGCGCGGCATCGCCGCGGAGTTCCTCGCGCGCTTCGCGGCATCGGCTTCAGCGCTCGGCATGGGCGATCTGCATGATCCCGCGACCATGATCGGACCGATCATCAACGCACGGCAGCGCGCGCGGATCAAAGACCATATCGATGATGCGGTCGCCCAGGGCGCGACGGTGGTGAGCGGCGGCGGCTGGATCGGTCCCCGCTGCCAGCCCACGGTGCTGACGGGCGTCACGCGCGGGATGCTCTGCCACGCCGAGGAGACCTTCGGCCCCGTGACGTCGGTGTATGCCGTCGACAGCCTCGATGAGGCCTTGCAGGCCGCGAACGACAGCCGCTACGGACTGTCATCGGCCATCTTCACCGCCGACCTCGGTCATGCGATGCGGTTTGCGCGCGAGGTCAGCGCCGGCATGGTGCATGTGAACGGCGCGACCGCGCAGGCCGAGCCGCATGTTCCGTTCGGCGGCATCGGCGACAGCGGCGTGGGCCGCGAGGGACCCGAGTACGACATGGAAGCGATGACTGAGTGGAAATGGGTGAGCATCCAACTCTAGATGCCGTCGTCGTCGCGCCGCCCTGCGAGAACCCGCCCATGCAGCCGCAGGCCACCCAAAGATTGCGCTTACCTGACACCGGGCCGACGAGCGGATTACCCTCGGGTGTGAAGGTGAACGCACCGTTCACCCAGCGCTTGATGCCGACCTCGGCGAAGCGCGCGTAACCGATCTCGAGTTCGGGTAGGATGCGCTCGACATCGGGCGGCAAGAGGTCCATGCCGTAGTCCCAAGGCGCGCCTTCCGGGCTCCAGTGCCGCGGGTCGCGTTCATAGACGCCGAGCAGCGCACCTTTGCCGAGGGGTTGCAGGTAGGTGAAGCCCTCGAGGTCGGTGATCGACACGAACTCACGCCCGAGCGTGGCGAGCATCGGCACATCGTCGGTGACGAGGTAATGGTGCGACATCGGCACCACCGGAAGGTCGAGGCCGACCATTCGCCCGACACGCCGCGCCCAAAGACCCGCTGCGTTCACGACATGCTCGGCGACGATGGTGCGCTGCTCGGTGACGACATCCCACTGGCCGTCGGTGCGCTGCCGGAGATCAAGAACCCGGTTACGCAGCACGAGATCCGTCGAGCGCGGTGACGCCGCCGCGGCGCGCGAGTGGTGCGGCAAGCACGTGCGCGATTACCGCCGCGGCTTCGAGGTCGCGGGCATCGACCTCGCGCTGCCGATCAAAGCCGGATCTGCGCGCCGCGCGGG
>CAIOCH010000377.1 GCA_903856525.1 uncultured bacterium
AAGAGCAACTGGTCCCACGGCCGCGCGTCGACCTGGCGCGGCACCACCCGCAGCAGCATGGACAGGCTGGCGTCGCGCAGCAGCTTGGCGAAGCCCAGTGGCATGGCACCTGCGGCCTCGACCGCAGCGGACTCGGGACTGATCAGCGGCGTCGATCCGAGCAGCTTGTAGAGCCGCGCCCGCGCCCAAAGTCCCATCGCGGTGTCGGGCTCGGCCCGCGCCACCTGCAGGTACAGCTGCGCCGCCTGCTTGGACTCACCCGATTCCTCGTGCGCGACCGCCATGCCAAGCTTGGCCGACAGATCCTGCTCCGCAAGCGGCTGCAGGAGCTCCTTGGCGCGGGCGTAGTCGTCTCTCCGCAGCGCGATCCAACCGTCGAAACGGGCGCGGGCAGCGTCGGCAAGGGGCCCGTACTCCAGCGCCTTCGTGATCATCGACTGCGCCTTGTCGGCCGATCCGTCGAGCCACAGCTGGACGAAGGCCGACTCGAGCGCGGTGGTGGCCACGGCGGCAGGGTCGGCGTTGCGCTTGGCCATCTGCTCCAGCAGGGTCTCGAAGGCGAACGCGGCGTTGCCCACGGCCACCTTGGTGGCCCCTACCCCCGTGCCCGACGACATCGCCGCAAGCGCCGTGGCGAGCGAGGGCATCGTGGGCAGGTGCGCTTCGGCGCGCTCCTCGCTGGTCATGGCCATGCCCTGGCGCTCGATCTCGGCAAAGAGCACGCGATCGAGCTCCTCCTGCCGCTTGGCCGCCATGGCGAAGCCGATGTCGGGACGACCGGCGCCCCAGAGCGCCACCAGATAATCGGTGAGCAGCGCGTCGTAGCCTTCATCGGGGCCGCGCTCGCGCTGGAGCCGCGTCTGCACCTCGAGCACATTGCCCGCGGCAGCGTAGGCCCCGTGCTCGAGACAGAGGTGGGCGAAGCCCAGCGCCACCGCCTCGTTCATGGGGTTGGCGAGCATCGCACCCCGCACCGCCGCCACCTCATCGATGAGGGTGGGGGCGTGGATGCGGAAGTAGCCCGCCGCGAGCTCGGTGGCCTCGGGGAAGTTCGCGTCGAGATCGATCGCGCGGATGAGGTTCCGCTCGAATCCGGCCACATCGCCGGTGCGGCGCAGCAGCAGCGCCAGGTCGAAGGCAATGCGGGCGGCGCCGTCGGTACCCAGCGTCTTGACCGCCTGATCGGACAGCATGGCCTGCAGCGCCGAGATGCGATCCTCCGCCGTCTGGCGCTGGTTGACCGCATCGAGCACGCGGCGAAGACGCATGACCTCGTCGTCGGGCTCGAGCTTGTTGAGCTTGACGAGCCCCTGCGTGACCAGCGCCGCCGCATCGGCGTCGCCGTCCTCGAGCACCGAGGCGAGCGCGACCGCCAGCCGCCAGATGTGGGGATTGTCGGGCTCGAGCGCAACCGCCATGTTCATGAGCGCCTTCGAGTTCTCGAGCACCCCGAGGAACACGATCTCGCGCTGGAGCACGATGCGGGCCCGCGCCGCCATGCTGCGGGCGAGGCGGTCACGCACGACCGCACGGGCCTCGGGCGACGGTTCCACCGCGTCCTGCACCGCCGGGCCCTTCGCAGGCAGCAGGCACGGCGCGATGGGCGAGCGTGGGATTGCGACCGGCGACGGGGCACCCCAGGCGGGTGCGACCAGCAGGGTGCCCGCGATCGACAGTGACGCGGCAACGCGCACGGCTCCCGCCCTCCGAGACTCCTGGTCCCTCGTGGCCAGCGTGGTTGGTTCCATCATGGGTTGATTCGCGGCTTCGTTCACGGGCTCCATCGCAGGCTCCATCGCTGGGCGGATCAGACGACCCACCGGGATTCCCTTCATCGGCTCGGAAGGCGCTCGGGGACGAACGCCGACCCCACTGGGAGCGCGGGCGTCCGATGGCCCCGCCGCGGACGATGCGGTCCGTGGAAACACCGCCGATCCAACGATTTCCGCATCCCCGCCGTGGCTCGCGCGGAGGGCTGATTCGCCCGACGGCGCCGCGCGGTTCGTTGACAGTGCGCCCCCGTTGGATTAGCGTCCAACATCCCGCCGCCTGGGCGGGACACCGCCCCCCGTTGCGGGTGCGGTCTGCTGCCATCTGCACCCACTCCGACCGACCCGAATCCGCCCGCTCTCTGAAGTCGTCCCGGCACCTCGCCGGGCATGGAACGAGCGGACACGGATCGAGACCCGCCATGACCCTGCGATTCCTGACCACCACCCTCCTCGCCGCCTGCGTCGGAGCGACCGCCTTCGGACAGTCGCTCGACCGCGCCATCGTCTCCGCGACGGCGCCGCTGACCGATGCGCAGAAGTCCTCGCTCAACGGCTTCCTGGCCAAGCACGCCGAGGCGATCAAGACCGGCAACGATGCGGCCGCTGCCGACGAGTCGCGCGGCGCCGTGGTGGCGGTTCTGCGCGACCCCGCGGCGACCACGCAGTTCCGCCGCGCCGTGGCGACCGCCCTCGCAGGCGAACTCGGCGCCGTGGTCAAGGGCACCGACAACCGCCGTGCCATCGTGGCGATGCAGGTCCTCCGCTTCACCCGCTCCCAGGAGGCCATCGACCTCATCCTCGAGCGCACCTCGCCCTCGGCCGAGCGCGACGCCGGCAAGCGCATCGCCGCTGCATCGCTGGTCAGCGACGCCTTCGAGGACCTCGACGCGAGCAACACCTACGTCGAGACCATCGCGCGCCGCCTGCGGGACGCCTGCGCCAGCGAGTCCGACCCCATCGCGCTCCAGCAGAAGCTGGTGGCCATCGCCGGTTCGGCGCGTCGCAAGGACCTCACCCCCGAGAACGTCCGCGCCATCCGCAAGTTCCTCGTCGACACCATCGCCTCGGTCGCCAAGTCGATCAAGGCGACGAGCGGCCCCGACCAGCGTGTGATGGCGCTGCAGCGCGTGCTCCTCGGGGTGCGCAACGACCTCCTCGAGATGCCGCAGAACGAGCGCGGCGCCATCTTCCGCGCCCTCGCCCCCGCACTCGTCGAGATCGTCTCCGCCGCCAGCGCACAGTGGAGCAAGGCGCACGACGACAAGGCCATTTCGGCCAGCTACGCCTCGGTCACCAACTCCTGCGAGGTGCTCCTGCGCCTCATCGACCGCAGCGAGCGCGCCAGCGCCTACTCGGGCACCAAGCCCGACGCCGACCAGCGCCTCCTGACCCCGGCATGGGAGTCCAAGGACAAGGCCAAGTTCGATGCCGAGCTCAAGAAGTGGTCGGACATCGTGGGGGCGGCGCCGTACAAGGGTTGAGCGGTCGCCGCTGCGGCGGCTCCCTTTGGTGCAGATGACGGTGGTTGAGCGGTCGCGGCTGCGGCGGCTCCCGTGGTTTGAGCGGTCGCCGCTGCGGCGGCTCCCTCTGGTGCAGATGACGGTGGTTGAGCGGTCGCGGCTGCGGCGGCTCCCTCTGGTGAAGATGACGGTGGTTGAGCGGTCGCGGCGGGCAGTGGTTTGCGTGAGCCTGCGGAGACCTCGGGTGCCCGTCAGTCGCCGCGCGGCGGAGACTGCGGAACGGATGACGTGAGCCTTCGACTGATCGCAGGCCGGACGCTGTTCCAAGACTGACCGACGGCTCACACAACCCGCACCGCAGTCTCCGTTGGCTCCGCCGCCGGGCGACTGGCGGGCACCCCAGGAACATCGAAGGCTCCTGTCGATCATGTCCCCTCTCGGGGTCGGCCGCGTTGGAATCGCGGTCCGCACGGGCGTTCGCCGCTGCGGGAGCGGGACGATGGGTCTATTCTCTCGGGGTGCGCGTGCTCGCTCCCGTGATCTTCCTGGTGCTGGCGCTGTTCGCGGCGGTGTCGCTCGATGCGCCGCTGCCGGCGGCGGAGCTGGTGATCATCGAGCGTTCCGACTGCTACACGCTCGATCCGCAGCGGATGAGCTACCAGCACGAGCTGCGGCGGGCGCGTGTCCTCTACGAGACGCTGGTCAACCTGCGCGCCGCGGACTGCGCCATCCTGCCCGGCGTTGCGGAACGGTGGGAGATCTCCGAGGACCGAAAGACCTACGTGTTCCACCTGCGGCGCGACGCCCGCTGGTCGAACGGCGACCCCGTCACCAGCGCCGACTTCGTGTACGCGTGGCGGCGCGCGATCGTGCCCGACACGGCCGCGGACTACTCGGCGCTCTTCTTCGCCATCCGCGGGGCGCGACAGTTCCACGACAACCGAACCGCGGCGCTCAAGGCGTTCGCGGCGAACCCCAGCGACGCGCAGGCGCTCTGGCGTGAGACCGAGGCGGACTTCGCGCGCACCGTGGCCATCGAGACGCCGGACGCGCACACGCTCGTCGTCCACCTCAAGGCGCCGCTGGCCTACTTCCTCGACCTCTGCGCCTTTCCGTGCTTCGCGCCCGTGCACCCCGCCACCGTGCAGGCCGACGTCGGTTTCGACGCGTCCACGGGCCGCCTCATCCAGCGCCATGACTGGACCAAACCCGGACGCATCGTCACCAACGGCGCCTATGTGCCCACGGTCTGGCGCTACAAGCGCGACATGCGGCTCGAGAAGAACCCGCACTACTGGAACCGCGACGAGGTGCATGCGGCGAGCATCGAGTGCCGCACCGTCGAGAACCCCAACACGGGCGTGCTCAGCTTCCAGTCGGGCGGCGCGGACTGGCTCACCGACCTAGGCCCCGAGTACAAGACGGAGATGCTGGCGGAGCGCAAGGCGTATCTCGCACGCTTCCGTGCCGAGATCGACGCCGGCCTCGCGCGCGGTGCGGTCGAGGACGATGTGGTGGGTGCCCTGCCTGCGCCCGGACCACGCGAGCGCCGCGACGCCCGCGGCTTCAATGCCTTCGGCACCGATTTCTTCAGCTTCAACTGCCGCCCCGCGGTGTCGAACGGTCGCGCCAATCCGTTCCACGACGCGCGCGTGCGCCGCGCCTTCGCGCTGGCGGTGGACAAGCAGCAGCTCGTCGACCGCGTCACGCGGCTCGGCGAGCGCGTGGCCAGCACGCTGGTTCCCCCGGGCTCGATCCCCGACTATCCCGTGGTCGAGGGCCTCGGCTTCGACCCCGCACGCGCCCGCGCCGAACTCGCCGCAGCCGGCTGGGAGGACCGCGATGGCGATGGCGTCGTGGAGAACGCCGAGGGCGAGAAGTTCCCCACCGTGGACATCCTGTACTCGACCGCCAGCCCCCGCTACCAGAACCTCGCGCTGGCCATGCGCGACATGTGGAAGCGCGAGCTCCGCGTGGCGGCCGAGTGCCGCGGCAAGGACTCGAAGCTCTACAAGGAGGACCTCAAGAAGGGGAACTTCATGATCGCGCGCGGCGGCTGGTACGGCGACTACGGCGACCCGACCACCTGGCTCGACCTGCAGCGCACCGGCAACGGCAACAACGACCGCGGCTACCTGAACCCCGAGTTCGACCGCCGCATGGACGAGGCCGAGGCCGAGACCGA
>CAIOCH010000378.1 GCA_903856525.1 uncultured bacterium
CCCACCAGAGGGAGCCGCCGCAGCGGCGACCGCCCAAACACGGCGGCGACCACTTCACTTCACGTGTTGCTGAGGAACGGCAGCTTCGTCACCACGGCTGCGGTGGTTCCCTTGCCGGCGAGGTCGACCTCGAAGGCAGTGCCCTCGGCGGCCATTGCCGCTGGGACATAGGCCATGGCGATGCCGCGGTCGAGCGACGGCGAGATGCAGCCGCTGGTGAGCTCTCCGACGACCTGGCCGCCGGACAGCACCGGCATGCCCTGCCGCGGTGAGCGACGGCCCTCGACGAACAGCCCCACGAGGCGGCGCTTCGGGCCCTCCGCCTTGATGCGGCGCAGCGCCTCCTGCCCAATGAAGGTGCCCGTGCGCTCGTCGTCGGCGGTGCCGGTCATGCCCTTTTCGAACTTGATGGCGAACTCGAGGCCGGCCGAAACCGGATCGATCTCCTCGGTGATCTCGTGGCCATAGAGCGGCATGCCCGCCTCCATGCGCAGCGTGTCGCGCGCGCCGAGGCCGACCGGCTTGACCACGCTGGTGTCGCCGCCCATGTCCTTGAGCACCATGCCGAGCGCGAGCTTGGCCATGCCCGAGGGCAGGATCACCTCCACGCCGTCCTCGCCGGTGTAGCCCGTGCGGGAGACGAGGAGCTTGATGATCACGAGGTTCTTGACCATGAAGCGGTAGCGCTTCATGGTGGGGATGGTGCTCGACATCCGCGAGATCAGCTCCATGGCCTTGGGCCCCTGGATGGCGACCATCGCGGTCGAGTCGGTCTCGTCCTCGAGCTTGAAGGCGAACTGCCCCTTCACCTCGGCGAAGTGTCCGAGCAGCTTGTGGCGATTGGATGCGTTGCAGACCATGAGGTACTCGTCCTCATCCACGCAGTAGACGAGCACGTCGTCGCGGCAGCCGCCGTTGGCGTTGCACACCAGCGAGTACCGCACCATGCCCGGCTGCATGCCGAAGATCTGCCGCGTGCACACATGGTCGAGGAACTTGCGCGCATGGCGGCCACTGAAGCGCAAGCGACCCATGTGCGACACGTCGAAGAAGCCCGCCGAGGCGCGGCACCACTTGTGCTCCTCGATGATCGACCCGTAGGCGATCGGCATGTCGTAGCCCGCGAACTCGACCATCCTGGCCTTGTGCTCGAGGTGGAGGGCATGGAACGGCGTGCGCTTGAGGTCTGCGGCGGCGGTGGTCATAGATCGATAGGGTATCGCGCCAACGGAGGCGCCGCGAGGGCGCGGAACCGTCCTCGAACCGCTATCCTGCGCCGCGAAATGCCCGACGGCCCCGGCACCACGAACCTCCCTGTCCGCGCGCCGCGCCTGCTGCTGCGCGGCATGGCGGCGGCCGTGCTGGCGGCAGGCATGTGCGGTGCCGCGTTCGCGCAAGCAGCGCGCTCGATCGACGACGAGGTCCTCGCCGACCGGCCGATCGCCAAGGTCGTGTTCAAGGGCCTCGAGCGCGTGACCGAGCGCGAGATCCTCAACAACACGCGCGTGACCGCGGGACAGCCGTTCGACCCCAAGGCCGTGCGCAACGACGTGTCCACGCTGTATCGGCTCGGCCAGTTCGGAACCATCCAGGCGACCGCCTCGGTGCTGGCCGATGGCACGGTCGAGCTCACCTACACCTTCGCCGAGCAGCCGATCGTCAAGGACCTGCAGGTGGTGGGCAACAAGCTGATCTCCGACCAGGAGCTCCGCAAGGCGATCCCGCTGTACGCGGGCGGCCCGCGCGACGACTTCCTGCTCGAGCAGGCAGTGGGCCGCATCAAGGACCTCTACAAGCAGCGCGGCCACTACCTCGCCGAGGTCACGGTCGACGAGTCGCGGCTCAAGGACACCGGCATCCTCATCCTGCGCATCGTCGAGGGACCGCGCGTCAAGGTGAAGGAGATCGAGTTCACCGGCAACGCGCAGCTCACCGCCAAGGAGCTCGCGGGCGAGCTGCGCACCCGTGTCGCGGTGCCGCTCTTCGCCAAGGGCGAGCTCGACGAGGATGTCCTGATCGACGACGTCGCCGCCCTCGACAAGTACTACAAGGAGCGCGGCTTCGTCGATGTGCGCATCGACCGCCGCGTGGAGATCTCGGCCGACTCCACCGAGGCGAAGGTGGTGTTCGTGGTCTCGGAGGGGCGCCGCTACCGCCTGCGCTCCGTGGTGGTCGAGGGGCGCGGCGCCGAGGGCCCGAAGCCGCTCGGCGTGTTCACGGCCACGCAGATCAACGACCTCCTGTACATCCACCCCGGCGACATCTACTCGCGGCTCAAGATCGACAAGTCGATCGCCAGCGTGCGCGACAGCTACCTGCTGCTCGGCCACGTCGACGCGGAGATCTCCGACCGCACCGTGCGCGTGGGCGAACAGGCCGAGGTGGACCTCGTGCTCACCATCCGCGAAGGCGCGCGCACCGTGGCGGGGCTGGTGAACATCCAGGGCAACTTCCTGACCAAGGACAAGATCGTTCGCCGCCTGGTGCGCATGCAGCCTGGCCGCGTGCTCGACGGGCGCGAGATCGAGCGCTCGCAGGACCGCATCCGCGCGACGCAGCTCTTCAACGACGTGCGCATCACGGTGCAGCGGCCGCGACCCGAGGACCAGGACGCGCTCGACACCGAGCCGCCATCCGTCGCGGCCGAGGAGGAGGGTGCCTCACCCGCCGATGCCGCCACGGCGG
The DNA here is from genome assembly GCA_903856525.1 of uncultured bacterium. Taxonomy (GTDB): domain Bacteria; phylum Planctomycetota; class Phycisphaerae; order Phycisphaerales; family SM1A02; genus QWPT01. Next base: position 2,686 of record CAIOCH010000378.1, read on the forward strand.
CTGCGCGCGCCAACGCCGTGCGCAGCGAGGTCCGCGACGTCCTCGTCGAGGTCAAGGAGCGCAACACCGGCAGTGTCAACTTCGGCGTCGGCCTCGGCACCGACTCGGGCGTCTTCGGCGAGTTCAGCATCACGCAGCGCAACTTCGACATCGCCGACACGCCCGAGACGCTCGACGAACTGATCGCCGGCCGTGCCTTCCGCGGCGCGGGCCAGCAGTTCTCCATGGCCGTCGCGCCGGGCAACGAGGTCACGATCCTGTCGTTCGACCTGCTCGAGCCGCACCTCTTCGAGACCGACTACTCGCTGCGCGGGTCGCCGTCGTACCGCACGCGCATCTACACCGACTACGACGAGACGCGCGCCGCGATGCCGCTCACGCTGTCCCGCCGCCTCGGCGACTTCTGGACCATCGGACTCACCGCGGGCTACAACTGGGTCGAGCTCACCGACTTCGATCCCGATGCCGCGATCGAGGTCTACGAGGACCGCGGCCCCACCGCCTACGCCACCTCCGGCCTGTTCGTGAAGCGGACCGATGTCGACAAGCCCATGCGTCCGAGCCGCGGTTCGAACTCGGAGTTCGCGGTCACGCAGTACACGCCCATCGACGGCGGTGATCCGTACACCCTGCTCCGCGCGGGCTACACGCAGTTCTTCACGGTGAGCGAGGACCTGCTCGGGAACCGCACAACGCTCAAGATCAACAGCGACGTGGCCTACCTCATCGGCGACGATGTGCCCACCTACGACCGGCTCTATCTCGGCGGCCGCAACTTCCGCGGCTTCGAGTTCCGCACCATCAGCCCCAAGTCGCGCGGCGCGCTCGACCCGACCCTGCCGCCGCCCAACGACCCCATCGGCGGCGAGTGGCTCTTCTTCGCCGGCGCACAGCTGGAGCAGCCGTTCGTCAAGGATGCGTTCTCCGGGGTGGTGTTCGCCGATTCCGGCACAGTCACCGAGGACGTGAGCCTCGACCAGTACCGCGTGTCGGTTGGTTTCGGCGTACGCCTCTACATCGCGGCGTTCGGGCCCGCCCCACTGGCCTTCGACTTCGCGGTCCCCCTGCTCAGCGAGGACTCCGACGAGACCCAGGTCTTCAGCTTCTCGGCGGAAATCCCCTTCTGAGCGACGGATCGGCAGCGGGTTCGTCCCGCCGCAGGGCGCCAGGCGCCTCTGGGCGGGGCCCATGCCCGTGGGAATGCCGCCATCGTCGGCATCCGTCCGTACAATCCCCTCCCCGCCCGCGCCCCGCGCAGGCCGATACGCCATGACCCTGCACACAAACCGCTCCACCCTCGTCGCCCTCGCACTCGTCGCCGCGACCGCCGGCATCGGCTTCCTCGCAGGCCGTGCCGATGCCATCCGTCCGCACACGCTTGGCGCCGCCCCCACCCCCGTGGGCGTGGTCAACATGGCCACCCTCTTCGACCGGCTCAACGAGTCGGCGGAGTGGGACGTGAAGATCCGAAACCTCGAAGGTCGCATCGCCGACGAGGCCCAGACGCGCGTGCGCGAGCTCGAGGCGATGGGCAAGGAGGTCGAGGCGATGGCGGAGGGCGCCGACAAGGAGCGCAAACTCGACGCACTGCGCCTGAAGCGGCTGCAGGCCGAGCAGTGGAAGGTCATGAAGGAGCTCGAGCTCGACCGCGAGAAGAGCCTCAAGTGGCAGGCGGTCTACCGCTCGGTGCGTGACGGCGCCGCCAAGCTCGCCGAAGCGGAGCGGTTCGAACTCATCATCGTCGACGACTCCAAGATCGAGATCCAGACCCAGCGCTCCAAGGACGCGCCGCCGCTCGAGACGCAGGCGCAGTCGCAGATCTCGCAGCTCCGCGTGCTGCACGCGGCCAAGACCATCGATGTGACCGAGAAACTCGTCGTCCAGATCAACAACAGCCGCGCCGCGGCCCCCGCACCGACCCGCTGAGGCCGCCGCGAGAATCCCATGCACAACGACTCCATGCTGACCCGCCTCATGCGCCCAGAGCTGCTGCTCGTGGCCGTGTTCGCCGCCATCGCAGGCGCATCGCTCATGCGCCCCGCCGCCCCCGCCGCCGAGCCTGCCCGTGTCGCGACCGTCGACCTCGAGAAGGTCTTCAACTCGCTCGACCGCTACACCGCCGAACAGGGCAAGGTGAAGGTGGTGGGCGAGGAACTGGAGAAGCAGGTGAAGGCCACCGAGGCCACCGTGCGCCAGCTGCAGAGCGACCTCGACAGCTTCAAGGACGGCTCCAAGGAGCAGGCCGATGCGATCGCCAAGCTGCAGGCGGCGGTGGGCGAGCTGCGCGCCGTGCAGCAATTCGTCACGGCCAAGCTCGAGCTCGAGAAGGCCCGCGCCCTGCGCGACACCTATCTCGCCATCAAGGACGGCGTGCGCCGCTTCGCCGAGGCGGAGGGCTACGACTACATCCTGCTCGACGACTCGGTGGTGGAGATGGATCCGGCCAACGCGGCGCGCACCATGCAGCAGATCTCGGCGCGCCGGTTCCTCTTCACGAGCCCGAAGCGCGACGTGACCACCCAGCTCATCGGCATGATGAACTCGGAGTGGAAGGAGCGGAAGGGTGGCTGACGGCGACCGCTCGGTCGCTGCCCTCGCGATGCTCGTCGGTGCGGTCCTGGAGGCCCCCGCGGGGTTCGACGCGTCCGTCACGGTCGAGTCGCTCGACGTGGTCGAGCGCGCAGGCCCTCGCTCGCTGACGTTCGTGGGCAACGGCAGGTATGCGCGCCTGCTGGAGTCCAGCCTGGCCCTCGCCGCGGTGGTCAGCGCCGACATCGAGCTCACCGACGCAGCGCGCAACCGCGCGATCCTCCGGGTCAAGAGCGCCGATCACGCCATGATCGCCATCCTCGAGCGCTTCGCGCAGCCTGAACGGCTGCCCGAGCCCGGCATCGACCCGTCGGCGCGGGTGCATCCGACGGCCGAGATCGGGGAGGGAGCGCGCATCGGCGCATTCGTTTCGGTGGGTGCCGGAGCCAAGGTCGGTGCCCGCACCGCGCTCTTCGAGGGTGTGCGCCTGTACGAGGGCGCCACGGTGGGGATCGACTGCGTGCTGCACGCGAACGTGGTCATCCGCGAGCGCTGCGTGGTGGGCAACCGCGTGATCCTGGCCTCGGGCGTGGCCATCGGAACCGACGGATTCGGCTACCGGCCCAGCAGCGACGGGCGCGGCATCGCCAAGGTCCCGCACATCGGCAATGTGGTGATCGAGGACGATGTGGAGATCGGCGCCAACAGCTGCGTCGACCGTGGCAAGTTCGGCGCCACCCGCATCGGCATGGGCTCCAAGATCGACAACGTCTGCCAGATCGGCCACAACGTGGAGATCGGCCGATTCGTGGTCATGAGCGGCATGACGGGAGTCGCGGGGAGCACCCGTATCGGCGATGGCTGCCGCATCGGCGGCGGCTGCGGCATCGCCGACCACCTCACGATCGGGCGGGGCGTGTCGCTCGCGGCCCGCTCGGGGGTTATGAGCGACATCCCCGATGGGGCCACCTGGGGCGGCATTCCCGCCCAGGATCTGCGCCACGCTTTGCGGGAGATCGCGCTCATCCGTAAACTCCCCGAGTGGCATCGCCAACTGAAGCACTTTCTCGAGGCGCCCAAGGACCGCTAGGTCCGGGCGAACTCTCTCCGACCGCCTCACGGCAGCCACAGGCTGACTCGACGGGGCTGTCCGCAGCTCCTCGCCAGCGAACCCTGTCCCGCCCGGTCACCGTGCGCGGCAAGGGCCTCATGCTGGGCGCCGACGCAACGGTCACCATCCAGCCCGCGCCGCCGCACAGCGGTGTGGCCTTCGTGCGCACCGATCTCAATCCACCCGTGCGCATCCCGGCCACCGCCGACCATGTGGCACCGCGCCCGCGCCGCACCACGCTCAAGTCCGGCGATGTGACCATCGACACCGTGGAGCACTGCCTCTCCGCCATCGCTGGCCTGCGCATCGACAACGCCACGATCGAGATCAACGGACCCGAGCTTCCCTGCGGCGATGGTTCCGCGGCCCTGTTCGCCGAGCCCATCCTCGAGGCGGGCATCGTGGAGCAGGATGCGCCGCGCAAGGTGTTCAAGATCCGCGAACCCATCGTGATCGAGGAGCCCGACGGCATGATCGCCGCCATGCCCTACGACGCCGACGGCATGCGCGTGGTCTACGACCTCGACTACGGGCAGCGCGGCCACCGCATCCGCCACCAGACCTTCAGCTACAACGTGGCCGAGGGCAACTACATCGAGGAAATCGCGCCTGCCCGCACCTACAGCCTGCGCGAGGAGGCCGAGGCGCTGCAGGCCGCGGGGCTCTGCCGACACCTGACGCCGCGCGACATCCTGGTGATCGGCGACGACGGCGTGCCCATCGACAACGCCTACCGCTTCGACGACGAGCCGGTGCGCCACAAGGTGCTCGATGTGATCGGCGACCTGTCGCTCATCGGCACCGCCATCCAGGGCCGCATCCTCGCGGTGCGCTCGGGACACGGTCTCAACCGCAAGCTGGCGCTGCGCGTGCGCGAGCAGATGCTCGCCGCCGACCTCCGCAAGACCGTGGTGGACGGCAAGGTGATGGACATCCGCGCCATCCAGAAGCTCATGCCCCACCGCTACCCGATGCTGCTCGTCGACCGCGTGGTCGAGGTCGACGGCGCCAAGCGGGCGGTCGGCATCAAGAATGTCACCATCAACGAGCCGTTCTTCCAGGGCCACTACCCGGGTACACCGATCATGCCCGGCGTGCTGCTGGTGGAGGCGATGGCCCAGCTTGGAGGCCTCCTCCTCGCCAATGTGCTCGAACACACGGGAAAGATCGCCATCCTGCTGTCGATCGACCGGGTGAAGCTGCGCAAGCCCGTGGTTCCGGGAGATCAGGTGGTTCTGGAGGCGGAGAACATCCGCGCCACCGCCCGCACCGGCCACCTCAAGTGCCGCGCCCTCGTCGGCGACAAGGTCGCAGCGGAGGCGGAACTCCGCTTTATGATGGTCGACCCCGACATCGACTGAATCCACCGCACCCGCAGCCACCCGCCAAACCCGCTCCGCCTCCGCCATGGCCCAGATCCACCCCACCGCCGTCATCGACCCCTCCGCGGAGATCGCGGACGATGCCGTCATCGGCCCATGGTGCGTGATCGGGCCGAAGGTCACCATCGGCGCGCGCACGATCCTGCGGAACCATGTGGTGATCGAGAGCCACACCCGCCTCGGCGCCGACAACGTGCTCTACCCGTTCGCGTCGATCGGCGGCACCCCGCAGGACCGCAAGTACCGCGGCGAGGAGACGTGGTGCGAGATCGGCGACCGCAACCACATCCGCGAGCAGGTGACCATCCATCGCGGTACCTCCACGGGTGGTGGGGCCACGCGGCTTGGCGACGGCAACCTGCTCATGGTGGGCGCCCATGTGGCGCATGACTGCCAGCTCGGCAACGACATCACCGTGGCCAATGCCGTGCTCTTCGCTGGGCATGTCCATGTCGGCGATGGCGCCACGATCGGTGGCAACGCCGCCTTCCACCACTTCGTCACCGTCGGCACCTGCTCGCTGGTGGGAGGCCTCGCGCGGGTGGCGAAGGATGTGCCGCCCTACCTGATCGTCGAGGGTTCGCCCGCGCGCATCCGCGGGCACAACCACATCCAGATGACGCGCCGCGGCATGACCGATGCGGCCATCAACGGCGTGCGCACGGCGTATCGCCGGTTGTTCTGCGAGGCGGGCGCCAGCATGACGGCGCGCATCGAGGAACTGCGGGCGGAGTTCGCCGGCATCGCGCAGGTCCATGAGCTGTGCGACTCGCTGATGGCGAGCGCTGCGGGCGTGCACGGCCGGGCCATGGAGCGGTTGCGGTCCGATGACAAGCGCTCGGTGCCCGCCATGTGGCAGCCCCAGACCGCGGCGGCTGCGGTCACGGCGGTCACCGGTGCGGTTCCACCCAAGAACTGACGGTCAGGTGGAACACCCCCCGTTGGAGTGGGCCGCGCGACGAGGCTGTTCCGCTGGGGTTCGCGGAAGGTGCAGCGCACCTCGATCCCGGCCAACTCCTCGGCGCTGATCGAGCCACTCGCAAGCGGGCGCAACGCCCTGCGCCGAAGGTTCTCGGTCCACCCCGCACCATCGGTGCGATTGCCCTCTTTCGCTCAGATCGGACCCGTCGAAGGCCGATAGCAGCAGGCGCTCGGATCACGGGCGCGAAAGGGCCTTCCATGCGCATCCTGCTCGACAACCGTGAGACCTCGCTTCGCGCCGACACCGTGGCGGTCGCGCTTCAGGAGGCGTCGATCATGGTGGAGCGCGCAGGGCGCATGATCGTGGAGGTAGAGGTCGACGGCATCGCGTGGGATGAGGAGGATCTGTCCAACGCCGCCCACACGGCCCGCCAGGCCAGCGAGGTGAGGTTCGCCACCGCGCACCCTGCGGAGCTCCTCCGCGACACGCTCGCCCACGCGACCGATGCGGTGCTCAACGCCGAGCAGATCCAGCGCAACGCCGCCAAACACCTGCAGTCCAACCGCGAAGGCGAGGGGCTCCAGTCCCTGCTCGAGGCGCTCGCCATCTGGGCCGCCGTGCAGACCGCCGTCTCGCGCGGACTCGAGCTCGGCGTGGTGAGCCGCGACAGCCTGCGCGCCGACGGGATCGATCTCGACGGCGCGGTCGCCGTGCTCGACACGCAGCTGCGTGCCCTCCGCGACACCATGCAGTCGCAGGATCCCACCGCCGTCTCCGACTGCCTCATGTACGAATTTCCCAAGACCGCCAAGCGCTTTGCCGAGACGCTTGCAGCCATGACCAACGCCGTCGCGAAGATCGCCTCGGCCACGCGCAGCGCCGCGCAGTGATCGACCACGGCGGGAGCGACAGAACCAACCGGAAGCGACAGGACCAACGCATGGCCACCGTCAAGAGCACATCGATCAACAGCCTGATGACCAAGGCCCAGCAGGCGCTCACCCGCAACCACTGGTTCGAGGCGGAGCGGCTCTGCGCGCGTGCACTCGACATGGCGCGTGGCGAGGGCGACTTCAACCTCATGGCGCGCATCACGCTTCCGCTACAGGAGGCCCGGCGGCAGCGGATGCAGGTCGCATTCGATTCCAAGAAGCTGGTGATCGTCGACGAGCCCATGGTCGAGGAGCGGCCACTCGAGGCGAAGTGCTACCTGTTGCAACCCCCGTTGGTGGGTGCCGACGCGCGTCGCCTGCGGCTCTCGGCGCTCGAGCGCGAGATTCCCGCTGTGCTCCTCTGCCGCGAGCCCAAGACCCAGCTCGGACTATGCCCGGTGGTGGCCATCGGGCAGGTGACGGTGCGCGCGCGCATCGATCCGCCGAAGAAGTGGGACAAGCCCGACCTCGCGTGGTTCATCGACGCCTGCGAACAGCTCGGCGACGCCGCCATCGAAACGCTCGATCGGACCGCTGAGCCCGCCCGCCAGGTCGACGCCCTGCTCGAGAGACTCGATGCCGTGCCCGATCACGAGAAGCTGCATCAGGCGCTCGCAGATGTGTGCAAGGAGGCCGCCCGCCACTACGCGGGCGGCACCGCCCCAGCGCGCGCCGCCGTGCGCATCCGCACGGGCGAACAGGCCCCGATCCTCGACGAAGACGAGGAGTGAGCATGGAGCCCCGGAAAGGGAAGCCCGCCGACAGCGGTTACGCCCAGACGAGCGATTCCTGCAGCGTGTTGAAGTTCTCGCAGCCCGTGGCGCTCACGGCCACCATGTCCTCGACGCGGATGCCGCCGATGCCGAGCGCGTAGAGACCGGGCTCCACGGTGAGCACGTCGCCCGGGACGAGCGCAGGGCCCTTCATGGCGAGGAGCGGCGGCTCATGCACATCGAGACCTATCCCATGGCCCGTGCCGTGCGAGATCACAGCCACGCCCTGCTGCGCCGGCTGCCCTGCGGCATAGCCGTGCCGCGCCAGCGCGGCAAGCGTCGCCTCGTGCACCGACTGTCCCGTCACCCCGGGCCGCACCGCGGCAATGGCATCGCGCTTGGCTGCGACCACCGCCGCGTGCATGCGCGCGACCTCGGGGTGGATGGCGCCATGCACCACCGTGCGCGTCATGTCGCCGTTGTAGAGCGTCTTGCGGTTGCGCGGGAAGATGTCGACGATCACCGGCTCTCCCGTGCGCAGCTGGCCGTGGCCGTGATCATGGCAGTCGGCGCCCTGCGCGCCGCACGCCACGATCGACTCGGGGTTCTCGTAGCCGTTGGTGAGCAGATGGATGTCGATGATCGCGCGCAGGCGCTCGGCGGTCAGCGGCGCGCCATCGTGGACCAGCACGCCGTCGGCCGACGCCTTCGACCGCGCCACCGTCTCGCAGGCGAGCTGCATGGCACCTTCTGTGGCGCGCTGCGCCTCGCGCAGCCAGTCGAGTTCCTGCGAATCCTTCGATCGCCGCTCGAGCACACCCAGCTCGGTGTCGCACTGCAGCGCAATGCCCGCCTGCTCGATGAAGTGGGCGAAGATCAGGGGCAGCGTGCGGTCTGCGCGCACCGACCGCACCCCACGCGACACCAGGCACTGGGCCACCGACTGCGCGGTCGCCGTCTCACGGTCGCCCGAGAGACCTCCGGCGGGCTCGAAGTCGGCGGGACAGCGGACCGCATCGGCACGCGCATGCCGCTTCGCACGCTCCATCTCGATGTCGCGGATGATGAGCAGGCGCTCGACGCCGCCGCCCGGCATGGGAAGCACGAGCAGCGCCGCCGGATCACCCACCTTGAAGCGGATGGCGCGGTAGAGCGAGAGGTTGGTCGCGGGAATGCCCGCCATGACGGTGGCGGTCGCGGTGGTCGACGGATCGGGGGAGGCCATGCGCGGCAGTCTACGGCCGCGACGGCGCGCGCTGCAGGAGCCCGCGCTGCTCGGGATGCTCGCCGAGCCAGTGCACGCGTCCGTCACGCTCGTCCACGATCGCACCCACCATGCGGAGCGAGCCGGCCCGGAGCGAGCCAGCCAGTGTGCCGCTGCCCACGATCAGCTGCCGCGTGACCCCGAAGCAGCGTCGCTCCATCTCGCCAAAGGCGAGCTCGATGGCACCGGTCTGCTGGCGGAGCCGACCGAGCACCACCACCAGGGAGAACCTCAGTGCCTCGACCGAGCCATCGACGACGCGCACCAGGTCCTCCTCGGTGGGCACCATGACCTCGAACCGACCCGACCGGAGGTCGCCGGAGCCCGGCGCGAGAACGAATGACTGCACCTGCTCCGCCGAAACATCGAAGATGTCTGTCAGCGGGTCGCGCAGGCGTTCGATCTCGATCGCCAGTGCAAACGGCCGGGCGGACGGCGGGGCAAGACGTGTCGAC
>CAIOCH010000379.1 GCA_903856525.1 uncultured bacterium
CCCGCGCGGCCTGCGCGTCGGCGAGCTCGGTGGCGACCTTCGCCGAGGCCTTGCGGGTCTCGGCGAGCTGGGCCTCGAGCTTGCTGGCGTTCCTGCGGCTCTCGGCGAGCTCGGATTCGGCGCGCTGCGAGCCCTTGCGGCTGTCGGTGAGCTCGGACTCGAGGCGCTGCGCGCCCTTGCGGGCGTCGGCGACCTGCGTCTCGAGGGCGGCGGCCTTCGCGCGGAGATCCTTCACCTCGGCGGCGAGCATGCCGGCGTTCTTGTTGGTGCGGGCGAGTTCGGCCTCGAGCTGGCGGGCCTTGTCGCGGGTGGTCCCGAACTGCGACTCGAGCCGCGTGTACGCGGCGCGCGACTCGCCGAGCTGGTGCTCGAAGCCGCTGGCGCTCACGCGCGAATCGGCGAGCTGCGACTCGAACGACGCGGCCGAGGCGCGCGCCATCGCGAGTTGCGACTCGAGCGCGACATGGCGCTCGAGCAGGGTGGCGCGCTCGTCCTCGAGCGACTTCATCTCGCGGGCGAGGCGTGCGGCCTCCTCCGCGCGTTCGACGTCGTCGCCGGCGCGTTCACGCAGCTTCGCGAGCGACTTCTCGACGTCCGCGAGGAGTGCGAGTGTGTCGCTCGTGGCGAGCTTGCCTGGGTCGAGTGAGGAGAGATCCACCATCTGAAGCTTGAGCCTCCGTCGGTGGAAATCGGCGCTTTCCGGGCGTCGCTGAAGCGGGGATGGCGCTTTCGCCCGATGCGCGGGCGGGCGGGGGCACCGATATCGGAACCGTCGGCGGCGTCCGGTCACCCCTGCCTGCGGCGGCGCAGGAACGGAAGACGGCGACCCGCGGCCCAGTCGAGCTCCTCCATGCGGAGCGCCGCGGCGACGCCGAGGTACGCCCCCGCGCCCACCGCCACCTTGACCGCCAGCGCCAACGCCATGTCCCACGGACGCACGCCGGGCGGAACCACAAGACCGACGCCCGCGACCGCCGCGCCCTTGGTCGAAGCCGCACCCGTCGTCGCTGCGCCCGTGGTCGCTGCGCCCGCAGCCGTCGTGACGGCCGCGCCCGCAGCCGTCGCTGCCGCCGCGCCGGCGCCGGGTCCGGACACGCTCGGGCCGGTGCAGCGCTACCAACTCGCCTTCGAGGCGCTGCGTGCCGCCGACTATCCGCGGGCGGTGAGCGGTTTCGAGGACATGATCACCCGCTATCCGGACCACGCACTCGCGACCAACGCCCGGTATTGGCTCGGGCGCAGCCTGCTGCTGCAGAACGAGCCCGCGCGTGCGATCGAGTCGTTCGCGGGAGCGCTCGCCACCGGCACGCTCGAGGCGGGCCGTGCGGCCGACGCGCTGCTCAAGAAGGCACAGGCCGAACTGCAGCTCGGCCGCAAGGATGACGCCCGGACGACCGTGGGCATGCTCCTCGAGCGCTATCCGGACGGCGAGCCGGCGCGTCAGGCCCGCGCCCTGCTGACGACCGCGCCCTGAGCATGGCCGCCGCCTCGCGTCTCAAGATCACCGAGATCTTCCGTTCGCTCCAAGGCGAGGCGGATACGGTCGGCATCCCGACGGTGTTCGTGCGGCTCACCGGTTGTCCGTTGCGTTGCGGCTACTGCGACACCGCGTACGCGTTCCACGGTGGTCAGTGGTGGTCATTGGACGACATCGTTGCGCGCGTGCGCGAACTCGAGGTCACCCATGTCTGCGTGACCGGAGGCGAACCGCTCGCGCAGCCCGCCGCGACGGCGCTGCTCACCATGCTCTGCGATGGCGGCTGGCGGGTCTCGCTCGAGACCAGCGGGGCGATGTCGCTGGCGGCGGTCGATCCGCGCGTCGTGAAGGTGGTCGATATCAAGACGCCGCGTTCGGGCGAGGAGACGCGCAACCGATATGAAGAGCTCGGTGGACTCGCGGCGACCGACCTCGTGAAGTTCGTGATCGTCGATCGGCAGGACTACGAATGGAGTCGCGCGCAGCTGCGCGATCGGGGGCTCGCAGAGCGTTGCACGGTGCTGTTCTCGC
>CAIOCH010000380.1 GCA_903856525.1 uncultured bacterium
ACCTCTACGAGTGACCCGCGCGCCGGAGCGCGACGGCGGCAGAAAGCGGCGGGAGAGCGTTCAGTGCGCTCTCCCGCCTGCTTGCTGCAGGAGGTCGTCGATGGCTCGCCAGTAGGCGGAGGTCGAGGAGAGCCCCGAGTTGTGCGAGCCTTCGAGCGGCACGAGCATGGCGAGCGGCTGCAGGGAGGCGAGCGCCTCGCCGTGCGCGTAGGGCACCACTTCATCGAGCGGAGCGTGCAGGATGAGCGTCGGGCAGCGGAACGACGGGAGCAGCTCGTCGGTGCGGTAGGGGTCGCGCACGATGAACTCGGGCACGCCGTAGCGCCAGGCGAAGCTCGCCACGCTGCGGAACGGCGACTCGAGCACGAGCGCACGGGTGCGATCGCGGTGGCGCGACGCGACCTGCACGGCGATGCCGGTTCCGAGCGAACGGCCGTGGAAGATGAGCGATTCGGCACCCGTGATCGCCACGGCGCGGCGGAGCAGGGCGTCGCTGTCGGCGACGATCGCGCGCTGGGACGGAAGTCCACCGCTCCGGCCGTAGCCGCGATACTCCGGCAGCAGGACGTTGAATCCGCGCTCGCGCCAGGCAGCCGCCTCGGCGAGGCACTGGTCGATCAGTTCGGCGTTGCCGTGGAAGAAACAGACCAGCGTTCGGGCTGCTGCGGAGTCGGTCGATGCATGGGATCGAAGCAGCCATGCCTCGGTCCGCTCGGCTCCGTCCGGGGCGCCGTGGTCCAGGGCGCCGTGGCCTAGGGTGTCGTGGCCTAGGGTGTCGTGGCCTAGGGTGCCGTGGTCGAGGGTATCGTGGTCTAGGGTGTTCTGGTCGAGCCACAGCCGCTCAAGGCCCGCCTGTTCCCTGATGTCGGCCTCCGACAGGCCTCGTCCGGCAAGGGCGGGCAGATAGAGCATGCGCCCCTGCAGCAGGAACACCGCCACGACCCACGCGCCGTAGATGAGCAGTGGTCCGCGGAGCAGCCGCCATGCCCGCGGCATGAGAGGTCCGCGCGGCGGCGTGGTGTTGTTCGGTTGCGATTCCATGCGCGAGTGCATCATCGGCCCATTCGCCCGAGCCATCGTCAACATCCGCGCTTCCTGGACAGGGCGGTTCTCGAGGAGCGGACTCGTGGGTCGGTGGACCTTCCGCACCTGGGCGCGTCAGGATGCAGGCAACACGGCGCGGGACCGATGTGGGTTCGAACCGCGGGCTGAAACCGTGCGCCAGTCCTCCCGAACCTCCGCGCCACACGCGCGGGCGGGTCCGCCCGCTGGAGCGCGCCTACGCTGGCGCCTCCGATTCACCCGCAGCACCCACGTGACCCGCCATGGAACGCACCGAAGTCGACGCTCTTGCCGCCCTGACCGTTCTCGCCGCCATCGCCGACGGAGCCACGAGCGATGCCGAACGCGACCGCATCAAGGCGGCCCTCGACGGCCTGTCGGGTGACGGGGACGCGGAGGAAGCGCGGCTGCTCGCCGGAGCCCAGCGTCGCGTGCTTCTTCGGCAGACCACCGTCGAGGCAGAGGCGTCGAACCTCCGAAGTGCGGAGTCGAGGGCGCTTGCCTTTGAGATGGCGGTGGCGGTGTGCGATGCGGACGGGGCGCATGGCCCGCAGGAGAGGGACTTCCTCGAGCGGTTGCGCGTGGCACTGGCCATCGATGGCGGCTTCGCAGCGTCCACGGTCCGCGAGGCCGATGCGCTCGCCGATATCCCGCTGGAGAAGCCCGTGCAGACATCGCCGTCGCCGCGGGCGATTGCCGGTGCGGGGGTGCCTGCGATTCCGCCACCGCCGGATGCAGGGGCGGTCGGGCGCGAGGTCGATGCGTCCATCCTGCGCTACGCCATCCTCAACGGAGGCCTCGAGTTGCTGCCGCAGGGCCTGGCGACGCTGGCCATCGTGCCGCTGCAGATGAAGATGGTCTACGGCGTTGGAAAGGCGTACGGCGTGACGCTCGACCGCGGGCACATCAAGGAGTTCATCGCCACGGTTGGCGTGGGCATGACCTCGCAGGTGGTGGAGAACTTCGCCCGGAACCTGCTCGGCGGGTTCGCGCGCAAACTCGGGGGCAAGACCGCGGGCAAGCTGGTGGGCGCCGCGACGGGCGCGGCGATGACCTTCGCGACGACCTACGCCATGGGGCAGGTCGCCAAGCAGTACTACGCGGGCGGTCGCACGCTGTCGGCGGTCGACCTGCGGGCGCTGTTCTCGAGGGAGGTCGACCGCGCCAAGGGGCTGTACGCCCAGTACCGGCCACAGGTCGAGCAGAGCGCCCGAAACACCGATGCCAGCCAGATCCTGGCCATGGTCCGAGGCGCGTAACAGCGTCGCTGCCGTGATGGGCGGCGGGGATTGGCGATCCCCGCAGTCTGCACGTGTCCTGCGCGGGTTCTGGGGTAGTCTCTCTCCATGGACTCTCCCAAGTCGCCCAGGCGCCTCCGTACAGCACTCGCCTCCGCGCTGCTCGCCGTCGGCGCGCTGGCCGCACCTGTGGTTGCGCAGGCCCCCATCGTGCGGCCGCATGCCGACGAGGTGATCTACCAGATCATGCCCATCGCCTGGCGCGACTCGAACCTCGACGTGACGGGCTCGGTGCAGACGCGCTTCGGCGACTTCGGTGGCCTCGCGTCGGCCGAGAGCCTCGACTACCTGCAGTACCTCGGGGTGACCATGGTGTACCTGCAGCCGATCTTTCCCTCGGCGGCGTACCACGGCTACCAGCACGGCGTGCCCGACACGCTCAATCCGCGGTTCGGGACCGAGGCGCAGTTCCTCGCGTTCGTGCAGGCGGCGCACGCGCGCGGGATCAAGGTCATCCTCGACTTCGTGGCGTACGGCATCAGCCACAACTCGCCGTACTACCTCTCGGCATTCCAGAATCCCGCGAGTCCGTTCGATGGATGGTTGGCGTTCACCAATGCGGCGAACTCCAGCTACGTGGGCTACACCTTCAACACATGGAACGGCGCGCAGGTCGGTTTCATCCACTGGAACCTCGACCAGCCCGCCGTGGTGCAGACCATCGTGGGCTGGGCGCGCAAGTGGCTCGACCCCAATGGAGACGGCGATGTGTCCGACGGTGTCGACGGCTTCCGCATCGACCACGCGTGGGCCTCGGGTGGCGAGGGCTGGGGCGCGGACATCGACTTCTGGAACGCCTGGTGCTCGGCGCTTCGGGCGGTGCGCCCCGATGTGTTCATCTTCTGCGAGCCGAGTGACTGGGGGAACTACGGCACGGATCTCCTGGCTCCGGCTGCATTCAACGCCGTGATCACCAAGCCCTGGCAGTTTGCGTCGCGCGACGCGGTGAATCTTCGCAACGCGGCCGGGCTGTACAGCTCGATGTCGGCGACGTGGGCGGCGGTGCCTGCGGGCAAGCTCGTGGTCGCGCAGATGAGCGACCACGACTCGGACCGCTTGGCGTC
>CAIOCH010000381.1 GCA_903856525.1 uncultured bacterium
AGCGAATCGCGGCGAAAGCGGTTCTGGTCGAGCTGCATCCAGATGTAGCGGAGCTCGTCGGGCGAGTTGTTGTGGTAGGTGACGCGCTGCGTGCCGCGGAGTTCGGCAGCCACGGGGTCGAGCGTGACCTCGATCGCGTGGTCGACCTTCTGCTGCCAGTGCCGCGGGCCGGGTGCGCCCGAGGCCGTGCGGAAGTCGTTCGGCGTGGGCAGGACCTCGTCGAGCTGGCGGAAGGGATCACCCTCACGCAGCACCGAGGGCGGAACCGTGCGACCCTCATCCCCGCGGTCGAGCGAGAGATCTGGAGGACCAACGAGCGCGAGCGATGCGAGTGCGGCGGTGGCGGCAGCGATGGCGAGCATCGCGGCAATGTACGCGCTAAAGCCCCAGCGCCTCGCGCTCGCCCCGCTCCACGAGGCGCCGCCCCTGCTCGCCGCGGCCGAGTGCCTCCATGTATCGCCCAAGCGCCATGGTGGGGAACGACAGGCGGTACAGGTGGTACCGCAGGTAGAACACCTTCGGGAAGCCCGTGCCGGTGCACTCGCGCTCGCACCAACCTCCCGCGGGGTCGCCGTCGGGGTTGAGGCGCGCGTCGGCCGCAGCGGCGTCGGTCAGCTGGTGGCGGCACAGCCACTCGATGGCGCGCCGCAGGTCGGGGTCGTCGGCGCCGAAGATCTCCTGCAGCACCATGGCGCCCCAGGCGGTCTGGCTCGCGGTCGAGGGGCCCTGCCCCATGCGCGAGCGGTCGAGGTAGGCGTCGGCGCTCTCGCCGAAGCTCCCGTCGGACTTCTGCACCGACTTCATCCAGCGGCCCGCGCGCTGCACCCAGTCGGCGTCGCGCGGTGCGCCGCAGCGGATGGGCCCGATCACCGCCTGCCAGGTGCCGTAGATGTAGTGCACGCCCCAGCGGCCAAAGAAGCAGCCCTCGGGTTCCTGGCGCGCGCGGATGTAGTCGACCGCCCGCGCCACGGCGGGATGCTCCGCGCCAAAGCCGTGCCACGCGAGGCACTCGAGCACGCGGCCCGTGATGTCGGGGCACGACGGATCCTGCATGGCGTTGTGGTCGGCGAACGGCACGCACTCGAGGATCGGGCGGTCGCGCGTGCGGTCGAACGCCGCCCAGCCGCCGTCGTCGTTCTGCATGGCGAGCAGCCAGCGCACGCCGCGCTCGGCGGCGGCGCGGCTCGCGGCACCACCGGTGCGCAGGAGCGCCATCGCCACCATCGCGGTGTCGTCGCAATCGGGGTAGTGCGCGTTGTCGTACTCGAAGTACCAGCCGCTCGGCGCCACGGGGGCATCGCAGTGCGTGGTCCAGTCGCCGGCGGTGCGGCACTCCCTCGCCACGAGCCACTCCGCGGCCCGCGCCGCACCCGCGTCGGAGGCATCGAGCCCGCAGTCGGCGAAGGCATAGAGCGCGATGCCCGTATCCCACACGGGCGAGAAGCACGGCTGGATGCGAATGGGCGCATCGGGGCCCACGCCACGCGTGACGAAGAGGCGGTCGAGCTCCGCCTCTGCGCGCTGCACCAGCGGGTGCGTGCGCTCGTAGCCGAGTGCGTGCAGCACGATCTGCCAGTAGACCATCGGCGGAAAGATCGCACCCACGCCGCCCGCGCTGGCGCGCGCCTCGATCCACGCGAAGGCGCGGCGAATCGCGTCCTGCCGCCACGGCGTACCGCCGCGCGCGTGCAGCCACTTGAGCGCGCGGTCGACGCGCAGGAAGAACCGCTTCCACGACTCGGGCGCCTCGTTGGTGGGCTTGAGCACATGACGCGCGTCGTGGTCGACGAAGAGTTCGCCGATGCCAAGCGTCGCGGGCAGCTCGCGCGTGGGCCGCCGCGTGGCCACGATCGCCAGCGGCAGGATCATGGTGCGGCTCCATGCGCTCACCTTGTCGAGATGGAAGGGGAACCACCGCGGCAGGTACACGATCTCGGGCGGGATCGCGGGCACGGCGTTCCACGACACCTGCCCGAGCGCGGCGAGATAGAAGTTGGTGAAGGAGTTGCACCGCTCCGCGCCACCGAGGTGGCGCACGAGGGCGCGCGCCTTCTTCATGTGCGGCGCCTCGGGCGAGTCGCCGAAGAGCTTGAGGCAGAAGTACGCCTTGACCGTGGCCGAGAGATCGGTGCCCGAGCCCGGGTACTGCCCCCAGCCGCCGTCCTCGCGCTGCTGCGTGCGCAGGTAGGCCACGATGCGCTGCAGCGTCTGCGGCGGGCGGCCGTCGGCGAGGAGCTGCGCCTCCTGGCCGAGGATCCACTTCATGAGCAGGTACTCGCTCTGCAGGATCGAGTCGCCCTCGAGCTCGCCGCACCAGTGGCCATCGGACCGCTGCAGCGACCTCAAGGCGTGGATGGCGCGCGCCAGGTGCTGCTCGATCTCGGCATTGGTGAGCGGTCGCTGCTGGGGGGCGGGACGGCGGGCGGATTCGTGCGGAACATCGCGCATCGGATGGGAACCTGTCGGGAGCGGAGGGACGAGGAATGTACCCGAGCGCCCGACGCCGCGACCGAGTCAGGTTCCCCGGTCGATGAAGCCCCACCGCGAGAGGATGAAGGCGATGTCGCGGGCGTCGAGCGCGGCTGCGATCTGTGCGCATGCCGGCGCGGCTGGCAGAACCAAGGCCACCGCGATGCGAGCCTCGGGTCGCGGAATCCTCGTCGATCGCACCTTGGTGCCCGGTAGTCGCCGCGCCGCGGAGACTGCGGAACGCTGGTCGTGAGCCTTCAACTGTGCGGAGGCTGGACGTCCCTCGAGGCCAATCGAAGGCTCACGCAACCCGTTCCGCAGTCTCCGTCGGCTTCGCCGCCGGACGACTGACGGGCACCCCAGGGACACCGAAGGCTCACGTCGATCACTCCCACCTTCGGAGGCCGAGGACCCACGAGAGCCGTCG
>CAIOCH010000382.1 GCA_903856525.1 uncultured bacterium
GGGGACGCCGTGCACGGACTGTGACGGGGTTCCGGCCCGGCGGCAAGGCGGGTGACCGCGCGCGGGAGGAAGTCCGTCGTCCTGTACCCTAAAAGGGGTACACGCTGCTTGGATGCACCCGACGCCCCCTACTCGAGCGTGAAGTCATGCAGTTGCGCGGCCCGGCGGATGCCGAGCTTCCGGTAGAGGCGCTTGCAGAGCGTGCCCACGGTGAGGGCGGAGATGCCGAGCCGTCTCGCCACCTCGGCGCGCGGCTGGCCATCGCGCAGCGCGCGGGCGATCTGGCGCTCGCGCGCGGTCAGCGCCTCGTGCGCCACGCCGCGGATCGACCTGCGTTCCGCGACGGTCGTGGGCGACACGAACTCGACATGCGGCTGGGGCAGCACGTGCCCGGCGAGCGGCTCGATGCGGATCGCCATCCCGTGGTTGCATCGCATCGACGCTCCCGTGCGGTCGGATCCGTGCTTGTCGCCGAGAAGCCGCACGAACTCCTCGACGCGCGCGATGCGCCGCTTGAGTTCGCGTAGGTCGGCGTCGTCGAGCGCCATCGGACCGCAGTGATGGAAGTGCCACGTATTCGGCCCGGTCGAGCCGATCGGCCGACGCACCTTGAAGAGCAGATCCGACATCTCCGAGTTGATGAACGACGCGACATCATTGACGAGCCGGCGATGCGCTGCGTCTCCGGCGTCGATGACGATGGACAGCTCCTGCAGGGCCACCTCGTAGGCCACCGACCGCCGCCTGCCGCGCGCCTTCTTCGTGGTGACGAGATCGGCCCGCGCGAGCACATCGAGCGCGGCGTGCACCGCGGCGACGCTGCGCGAGGTTCGGGACGACAGCGTGGCTGCGTCGAGCGGGCGCCCCGCGCGACGCAGGCACTCCCAGATGCCCATGGCCTCGAGGTCCTTGATCGCGTCGAGGAGACCGGGGTGGAGCAGGGCGATGGTCTTCCGCTTCATCGGGGGCAGGGTATCCGCGGCGCCGCCGTACGCGACGGACTTGGAGCGCTCACCAGCTGCGGCCGAGCCGTTGCCTGAGCGCCCTTCGGTTCCGCACATCGAGCTTGCGGTAGGCCCGTTGGAGGAGCGTCGCGACGGTGTTGATCGAGATACCCATCTTCGAGGCGATCTCGCGGCGGCGCATGCCCGACGCGACCAGTGTCGCGACCTGCTTCTCGCGCGGCGTGAGCAGCGCGTGCTGCGTCTGTGGCTGCACGGCGACCTGCAGGCGCGACCGGCTCGCCACGCGGATCGACGGCGACGGAAGCAGCGGGGCGACCGTCGGCGCGAGTTGGATCGAGAGCACGTGATCGCACCCGTGCGCACCATGCTGCGACTTCGCCTTGCGCGTCGCCGCCACGTCGTCGAGATAGTCGTACACCGACCGGATGCGGCGCAGGAACTCTCGCCACTCCTCGGGGCGAAGGTCGAGCTTCACGCGTGCGTCGATCCGGCGCTGATGGTCGGCGAGCTGGCCGGTCATGCGCTCCGACTCGCGCAGCGCGGCGGTGATGTCGGAGGTCGCCGCTCGGAAATGCGCGTGCACCGCTGCGACATGCTCCGGCTGACTGGGATCCGCAACGATGGTGATCTGCTCGCACTCGGCGGCGAAGCGCGTGGTGCGGGTCCCGCGCGCGCGGATGCGGCGCACGACGCCGATCGCGAGCAGCGCGTCGATTGCTTCCATCACCGCGGCCGCCGGGAGCCCGGAAGCCTTTGCGAGCTCCGCGGCCGACGCGCCTCCGCGCGTGCGTCGGACGAGCTCGAAGAGCCCGCCCCGCACGGGGTCGCCGAGCACCGCCATCGCGGCTGCATCATCGACGTCGATCTCGCCCGGAGCGTTGCTGACGGAGTGTGTTGCTGGCATCGGGTCGTACGATACGGACGACCTCCGTGCGGGTTCCGTCGTGCAAAGCCTGGCAGGGCGTCGCGCCCGTCATCTGATTGCGTCATCTGATTGCGTCATCTGAAGATCCGTTGCCTCGGCCAAGCCAATCGGCTCCTCTCCGCAGGTGACGTGTTTCGGGGACAGCGGTGATCCGTTCGTCGAGCGCGCTCGGCGGCGAA
>CAIOCH010000383.1 GCA_903856525.1 uncultured bacterium
CGAGCCGACGGAGTTCGAGGTCGAGGACTTCGACGACCTCGATGACTTCGACGGCGACGACGGCGAGGGCATCGTCTTCTCGGCGGCGCTCGGCAACGGGCCCATCAGCGCCCTGGGCTATCCGCTCACGGGCATGGAGGGCTGGTCGCAGCGGGTGTTCGTGGAGAACATCGATCCCTACAACCTCACCGACGTGGTGGAGGACGGCGCGAGCACGATGGTGCGCATGCGCGTGGTCGTCGAGTACCAGGGGCCGACCGACGTCGAGCCGCGCGAGATCACGCGCGTCACGTGGATCGCGCCGGGCTGATGGATTCGCGGAAGGCCGAGGCCCGCGGCTGGCCGACAGGCACCGCGCCGGGATCGTCCGGATGGCACGAGTGATGCGTTGCGAGGCGAAGGAGAGGACATGAGGAAGCGTTTCGACCACATGCACACGGGCACGCGCGGCGTTCGCCGCGGAGGCGCGGCACGGCGTGGCGTTGCGAGCGTGCTCGCGATGCTGTTCCTGGTGATCTTCGGATCGCTGGCGGCCGCAATGGCCATCGTGGCGCAGGGCAACCTGCGCACCGCCGACAGCTCGCTCAAGGTCTCGCGCGCCCAGAGCGCCGCGGAGAGCGGACTCGTGTTCGCGCAGCGGCGGCTGGAGACGCAGTCGAAGCGGTTCGTGATCACGAAGGGCGTGGTCGATCCCGATTTCGCCGAGCGGCTGTGGATGGGCGACTGGATGGGTTCGGACGGCACCGTGAACGTGCTGCCGCCCGTGGGCTACAACGCGCCCGATGCGCCCGACGGCATCGCGGCCGCGGTGCGCGACGCGCATCTGGCCGACGCCAGTTCGTTCGCGCCCAATGCCGAGCACCAGGGACTTCCCGAGATCCTGCAGGACGGCGCGGTGGTGGCGGAACCTATCCGCCTCGAGCCCGGCAACGACCGCCTGTGGTTCCAACTGATCTACGAACTGGTTCCCGGCACCTCCAACGTGCGCGTGACCAGCCTCGGCAACGATGGCGAGATCCGCCGCACGCTGTCGATGGAGTTCCGCCTCGGCAAGAGGATCGAGTTCGCCGTCATCTCGCCCAACCGCATCATGATCGGCAAGAACGTGCTCATCGAGGGTCCGCTCGGAACGCGATACGGCACCAACGACGGCGAGCTCACGTCGGAGAACGGCGATCCGCTGGTCATGCGGTCGGATTTCCGCTACCTGACCAACTCGCTCACGACGAAGATCGACAACCTCGCCAACGCCATCGCCAACCACGACGTGGACGGCGACGGCCGGCTGCGCCCCGCGCATCCGAGCGAGGGCCAGGGCCTCACGGGCCTGGGAATCGGCGACCTCGACGGCGACGAGTACGTGGACGACTTCGACTGCTTCCTGTCGGAGTACGACGCGAACGGCGACGGCCTGGTGGTGTGGGACGCGGCCCGCGCCGCGGCGGCCGGGGTGTCGGCGGGCTCGCCTGAGTTCACGGGCATCGACGACCAGCTGGCGCGCCTCGTGGACCTCGCCAAGCCCGACCGCAACGACGACGGCGTGGTCGACGCCCGCGACGTGCGACTCGGCTACTCCGACGGCGTGCTGAACGCCTACGACAACTACGCCAAGGTGCAGGGACGGCTGGTGTTCGGCGTGACCGAGCAGGCGTGGGAGACCGTGGCGGGCGAGGACTGGCGCGGCATCGCGCAGGGGCCGGTGCGCCCCAACCTCAACGATTCGCCCGTGCAGTTCGGGGCGACGCCCGAGGAGCTGCGCGTGGTGACCACCTCGGACTTCGCCGGCAGCGCCATCTGGTTCTCGACGAACGTGCAGAACAACTTCACGCAGCAGGTGAATGCCGGCGTGGGCGCAGGCGGAACCTTCACCCCCGCCACCAGCGCGCCCTACGAGGCCGTTCCGTTCGGATCGGCGGCGGCGTACGACTACTACCGCCGGCCGATCTACCAGAACATCACCTTCCGCGACGTGCGCATCCCGAAGGGCACCAACGCGCTCTTCCGCAACTGCCGCTTCGAGGGCACGGTGTACATCGAGACCGAGACGGGCTGCACCGACGTGAACTGGAACTACACCGGCGCGCTCAAGCAGGTGACGAGCGGCGGCACGACCACCTACCAGCCCGCGTTCCCGGGAATCCAGTCGCAGCTGGGCGCGCAGACGGTCACCGACACGCGGACGATCTCCAACTCGATCCGCTTCGACGGCTGCACGTTCCTCGGGTCGATCGCGGGCGACACCCCCGGCGAGTACACGCACTGGCGCAACAAGATCCAGATCACGGGCGCCACGCGCTTCTACTCGGATCCCGATGATCCCGAGCTGGCGCTGCAGCCCGACGGCGCGACGCTGAGCGGCATCCTGCGCGGATTCGGCGAGGAGAAGCTCGACCGCCTGCAGCGCAGCTCGATCATGATGCCCGGCTGGTCGGTCGACGTGGGCAACTTCGCCAACGAGGTCGCCGCCGACCCCGACCTGACCGCGCGCGTGAAGCTCAAGGGCACCGTGATCGCGGGCGTGATGGACATCCGCGGAACCGCCGACGTGGCGGGCACCCTGCTGATGACCTTCCGGCCCATCCCGGGCCAGGGTCCGCTCCACTACAACGGCCAGCCCGAGGCGTTCAACACCACGCTCGGCTACTTCGGATCGCTCGACGGCGACGGCGAGGGCGCGCTGCCCGGCAGCGCCACCTTCAGCGGCTTCGGCGAGATCCGCCTGCGCTACGACCCCGACGCCAAGCTGCCCGACGGCATCCCCTGGCCCGCATCGGTCGAGCCGGTCGCAGACAGCTACCGCGAGGGAGGTCGCGCATGAACATGCCACGCCACACCGCCATGCACCGCACCCACCGCATCCGCCGCGGCTTCTCGCTGCTCGAGATGCTGGTGGCGCTCGGGATCAGCGCCGCGCTGCTGACCGCCACCCTGGTGTCGCTCACGGCGAGCTTCCGCGCCTACCAGTCGACCACCGAGCAGGCGTCCACGCACGTCGTGGGCCGCGTGGTCATGCACCGCGTGATGGCGCTCGTCCGCAACGGCGTGGGCTTCGGCCCGCTGCCCGAGGACGCGCGGGAGAACTCCATCGCCACCGACGAGATGACCTTCCTCGACGACCTCGACCGCGAGATCACGCTGCGGCTCGACCGCACCTCGCGGACGCTGTACATGCAGGTCGACGGCAGCGGCGAGCAGGTGCTGCTCGAGGGCGTCAGCGGCCCACGCGACGACGACGGCACCGAACTGGGCGCCTTCCAGCTCGAGTACGTGAACGGTTCCAAGCTGGTCCGCGCGAGCTTCGACCTCACCGTCGCCGCCGACGACACCGCGCAGCTGGCGATCGAGGGCAACGACGTGGTGCCGATCCGGCTCGTCGGCTCGACGGCGCCGCGGCGCATCGTCTGGTGACGGCTGCGGACGCGCGCACGCCGCACTCCTCGGCCCGGTTCACATCGAATCGAGCCGCGCCGCCCTGGCGCGCGCATGCATCTCCTGCACCACCTGCATGAGGCGCTGGTGGGTGCCGATGAACTCGGGATCGGACGCATGGGTGCCCGTGGCGACCTCGATGGGGTCGCTCGGGGCGTACGAGCCGTCGGGCTGCATGATCCAGCGCTGGCGTCGGTCGGTGAGGTGGAACTGCAGGATCTCCCACAGCCGCTCGCGGTGGCGGCGGCCCTCGATGGGCGCGGCGCACTCGACGCGGGTGTTGAGGTTGCGGTACATCCAGTCGGCGCTGCCGATGTAGAAGTCGCCATCGAGCGGATCGGGCTGGCCGTTGCCGAACCAGAAGATGCGGCTGTGCTCGAGGAAGCGGCCGATCGTGGAGATGACCCGGATGTTGTCGCTGAGACCGGGCACGCCGGGACGGATGCAGCAGAAGCCGCGCACGATGAGGTCGATGGACGCACCCGCCGCCGAAGCCTGATAGAGCGCGTCGGTGACGCTGCGGTCCTCGAGCTGGTTCATCTTGACGATGATGCGGCCGCGGCCGCCGGCACGCGCGATGTCGGCCTCGCGGCCGATGAGCTCGATGAAACGGCGCTTCATGGCCACGGGCGCAACGAGCAGCTTCTGGTAGTCGGTCTGGCGGCTGCGGCCCGTCATGTAGTTGAAGAGGCC
>CAIOCH010000384.1 GCA_903856525.1 uncultured bacterium
CCGGATCTTCGGTGCGCGACCAGGCGGATACAGCGACGGGATGCGCAAGCCCCCGAAGACCTCGTAGGCCGTCAGCTCATTCGGGTCCTCGACGATCACTTCGAACAGCACATCTTTGGTGGCGTGGTCGTACTCGCGGATGCGACCGTAGCTCGGCACTTCGCTCAAGTACTTGTCGCTCGCCGACTCGTCCACACCCAGACCGCGCTCACGGTCGGCGCAGATAGCATCGACGATAAAGATGTTGCCGGTCTTGGGCAGGCGTTGCGCATCGCTCATCGCCCAAGAGAAACAGGAATCGGGATCCGGCCCGTCGTGCGACGACCAGACCTGCCGGATCGTCATGTTCTTCTCATCGACCTTGTACTCGACGCCGCGGCTGAAGGACTTCTCGGGCACCATCCAGGGCTCAGGCGGACGGGCACGCAGGAACCCGTTGTCGTAGACGACGATGGTGCCGAAAGCCGAGATGTGCGGATTGTGCTGGTGCGAAGGCCAGAGGAACGGCTGGCCCACGGGTCGCAGCACCTTGCTCTCGAGCTTGCCCCAGCCGCCGGGCCGTCCGAGGATCCACTTCACCTCGCGGCTCTTGCGATCGATCTTGAGGATCGCTTCCTGACCGCGGAACGACACCAGCACCGAGTCGTCGGACGGGTCGTAGCTCACACCGTTGCCGTGCGTCCAATCGGCATGGTCCGGGAAGCCGCGGGTCGGCCAGTAAGCGTTGGTCGTCTCATAGCCGATGCGGAACGGGTCGATGTGGTCCCAGGCGCTCCAACGCCACAGCACGGCGCCGGTCTTGCGGTCGATCTCGACGATGTCGTCGCCCATCACCATGCGATCGCGGCGCTTCGAAAGGTCGAACGAATCGTCGTAGTAATCCTTGACGAGACGCGCGTTGGCGGTGAGCGCCAAAAAATTGCCGTTCGGCATCTCATGCGGCTGGTGGTGCAGCGTCTGCACATCGATGCCTACACCGTTGCTGGAGGTGAGCTCCGGGTTGCGCGCCGCGTACCACTGGTTCACCACGTTGCCGAGCAGGTCGATCTCGAGCGTGCGTGAGTCGGCGCGGTGGAACAGGATATTGCCATCCGCGAACTGGTCCACGCCGGCGATGCGCGACTCGGATTCATAGCGCCACACGATGCGGCCATGATCGTCGACGACGACCAGCGCACCCCACTGCCGCATGAAGTTGAACTGGCCCGCGCTGCGGTGCGGCGGCCGGATCGGCACCGCGCGGCGCAGCACGAACAACGTGTAGCCGGGCTCGGTGCGCCCCGCGGAGGTCTTGGTGACCCGGATGCGCGGGCCCGCGTAGGCCGCACTCGCCATCGGCTGCGGGACGAAGACGAGCTTGTTGGGGAAGCGGGCGGTCTCGCCGGCCGCGTTGCGGATCGTCACGAAGATCTCGTGCCGCACATCGGCCTCGAGACCGAGCAGCGGGATGCCCTTCGACGGATCCCAGGACGGATCGAACTCCATCTCCCAGCGGCGCGAGCGGTCCGAGACGCTGAGCACCGTCGTCACCGGTTGGTCGCTGGCGAACCGCAGCATGCCGACCATCGGTGCTCGCAAGTTGGCGTTCGGACCCAGCGTCGGCCGTTTGGTGAAGGTCGGGGCTGCCGCCTCGAGCGCACCCGGCAGGCAGAGAGCCGCGCAGGCGGCGACGAGGAGGCGGGCAGAACGGAACATGCTGCGGGGTCTCATGTCATCACCTCGGCGGAGCGATCATAGGGACTTGAGCGCGGCGTCGATGCGTCGCAGCGCATCCTCGAGCTCCGCGGCGCTCAACACGGTGGAGACGAAATAGCGGTCGCCGCGTCCAGGGTAGAGCCCCTCGCGGATCAGCAGCTGCCTGAACCGGCGCGCCTTCGGCAGGTCGGCATGCTGTGCCAGCTCTCGCGGCGAATGGGCGACAGCGAGATCGGTGAAGTGAACGCAGAACACGCCTCGCACGCCCTGCACCAGCGCCGCATGCCCGTGGCGCCGCGCGCGCTCGCGGATGCCTTCCATCAGCGCGGCCTGCATCGTGTCGATACGACGGAACGCCGCACCGTCGTCGCGCTCGAGCATGGTCAGCGTGGCGATTCCGGCAGCCATGCTCACCGGCGCGGCGTTGAAAGTACCGGCGTTGACCACGCGGTTGACGCGCAACAGATCGAGGATATCGCGCCGCCCTGCCACCGCCGCGAGCGCCATGCCGCCCGCCAGTGCTTTACCGAAGGTCGAGAGGTCAGGCGTGACGCCGTAGTGCTGCTGCGCGCCGCCGAGACCCATGCGGAACCCGGTGATCACCTCGTCGATGCACAGCAGCACGCCGTGTCGCGTGCACAGCTCGCGCACGCGCTCGAGATAGCCCGGACGCGGCAGGCAACAGCCGCCGTTGGTCATCGCCGCTTCCATGATGACGAGTGCGATCTCGTCGCCGCGCTCGCTCAGCAAGGCCTCGAAGCGCTCGAGGTCGTTCCAAGGGATCTTGAACGACTCCTCGAACGCCACCGGCGAACGGCCCTCGGTGTACATCGGGTCGTCGAGGCTCTCGATGGCATACGGCGCTGCGCGCATATCCGGGTTGCTGCGCCCGCCGAGCACGTTGTCGATCCAGCCGTGATAGTTGCCGTCGAAACGCACGAAGCGCGGACGGCCGGTGAAGGCGCGCGCGAGGCGGATGACGAGCTGCACCGCCTCGGAGCCGCTGGTGACGAAGCGCACCTGCTCGGCGCAGGGCACGTGCTGGACGATCTTCTCGGCGAGCACGACCTCGTGCGGGGTCTGCAGCATGCCGGCGGCGACGTTGAAGATCTGATCGAGCTGCGCATGCACGGCCGCGAGGTACTCGCGGTTGCCATGGCCCCAGATGTTCGGGCCCATGCCGAGCGCGAGATCGATCAGCTCGCGGCCATCGACATCCCACATCCGCTGGCCTTCGCCGCGGACCACGAACACGGGCGGCTCGTCGGCCGCGCGCAGATTGCTCTGCCGGCCGGGCATCACCCGCCGGGCACGCTCGGCAAGGGCCTTGGTGGCCGGACCCAGCTCCCATCCGCCGGACTGATCGGAAGTCATCTACCCCCCTCGATGAATCGATGCACCGGAAGCCTATGACCGGTGTGCGAGCGGCGGCGCACCCAAGCCGGTGATAGATTTCAGTTTTTGGACGGAGCGGCATCGCACGCGCCGACGCAGCGGGTCTCTGCGCGCGATCGTGCTGCTATCCTCGCCTGATGTCACGCCCGCACTTCGAACATGTCGGCCTGACCGTCGGCGACCTCGACCGGATGGTCGCGTTCTTCACCGAGATGCTGGGCTTCGAATTGAAAGCGCGGCTGCAGCCCATCGACCCCGGAGCCGTGGCCGGCATCACCGGCATCGGCAGCGCGGTCGTCGCGGAGATCGCCTATGTGGCCAAAGGCGACACGACCTTCGAGCTGCTGCAGTACCGGGAACCGGCGCCGACGCGGTCGGCGCTGCGGCCCTGCGACCCGGGCTACATGCACTGGCTGGTCGCCGTCGACGGGTTCGCGGAGGGCGTCACCCTCGCTGCGCGCTACGGCTTCGCGCCCGTCAGCGAGCCCTACCTGATCGCGGCGGGACCCAACGCCGGCAAGCTCGGTACCTACCTGCGCCACCCGGACGGGTTCTCGCTCGAGATCATCGGTCCACGCATCCCCTGACGCCCTCGGCCACACCGGCCGCCGCGGCTTGCTTCACGCCGATCGCCGCGCGAGCGGCAGCACATCGACCAGCGCGAGCCGCTCGCGCAGCAGCCGCTCCATCAGCCCGGCTTTGACGCGCGCCGCACCGGGGTCGTTCCAAAGATTTCTCAGTTCATGCGGGTCGACCTCGCGGTCGAAGAGTTCACCCTGCGGATCGCCGTGCCACAGCGTCAGCCGCCAGCGGCCGTCGACGAAGGTCGTGAGCCTAGTCGGGCCGAGCTCGCCCATGTGGATGCCGAGTTCGTCCTCCTCGATGACCACGCCGTCGCGCTCGGTCTGCGGCTCGAACAGGTCGACGCCCTGAACGCCGACCGGCACCGGCACCCCCGCCCGGCCGAGCACGGTGCGCGCAAGGTCGAGCGTACTCGTCGGCCGATCGACCACCGCGGGCGCTGGGTCGCGCGGGTCGCGCCACAGCAGCGGCACGCGGATCAGGCCCTCGTAGTGGAAACCCTGCTTGAATATCAAGGAATGGTCGCCCATCAGATCGCCGTGGTCCGAAGTGAAGACCACCACCGTGTTGTCATCGAGACCGAGCCGCTGCAGCGCCGACATGACGCGCCCAACGGCGTCGTCGACCATCGTGATCGCGCCGTAATTGAGCGCGATCGCCTGCCGCACCGCGGCCTCGTCCACGAACTGGGTGCAGAAACGGCCTGGCACGAAGCCCGGTTGCGAACGAAGCGCGCGCAGCCGTCGCAGCAACGCCGGCTCCTCGGGGTCGACCTTACCGAACGACGGTGGCAGCGCGACATCAGCCGGGTCGTACAGGTCCCAGTAGCGTCCAGGCGGCGTGAACGGATGGTGCGGATCGGGGAACGAACACTGCAGCATGAACGGCCCGCCATCCCGCGCGGCGGCGAAGCGCTCCAGCGCAGAGATGGTGCGCTCCTCGACGAAAGTCGTCGGATAGAGTTCCTCGGGTACCGCGGTGCGCCAAGCCTGCGGTGCCTGCGTCTCCGCGGGCAGGGCGTTGGCGGGTCCGATCAGCGCATCGATGCCTGGCAGCCGCTCGCGCGCCCAAGCACGGTAATGCCCGCTCACCTGGTCGGCGTGGCCGCAGGCGAACTCGACCTGCTCGAAGCCGTAGTACGGCAGGTCGACGCTGCGCGACGGGTCGGCCGTCCACAGCTCTTCGCGTTCGGCGAGGTAGCGCGGGTCGTCGGAGAGATCCGGTACGGCGGTGGGCCAGGCCTCGCGCGCCAGCCCCTCGGGCCGCATCGCGGGGAACAACAGCGGATCGGGCACCTCGCGACGCGATTGCGTCTGCAGATGGGCCTTGCCGATGAGCGCGGTGCGGTAACCGGCGCGTCGAAGCACCTCGGGGAAGGTCACCGCCCCGAGCGGCAACGGCACGCCGTTGTGCCGGACGCCGTTCACCGAGGGCATGCGGCCGGTGAGCATCGCCGCGCGGTTCGGCATGCAGATGGGATTGGTGACGTAGCAGCGCTCGAAGCGCCGACCCTGTGTCGCCAGCGCGTCGATATGCGGGGTGCGGACCAGCCGGTTCCCATAGCAGCCGAGATGGTCAGCCCGGTGCTGGTCGGTGATGATGAACAGGAAGTTGGGGCGTGCCACGGACAGACCATAAACCATCTGGTCGGGTCATTGGACCACCGATCCGGCTCGCGATGACGTACGACTTGCGAGGAAGGGCCATTGTTTTCGGAATTGAGATGAGCGGCGCGCGACCGAAGCCGCAGCACCGACTGGACAGGCGACACTAGGCGTCGCGGGATCCGCCCCCTCAAGGATTCCCGCTGTATGGAGGTACACCCGACATGGACCATGACGATCTGCTCGGCGCGTACCGCCGCCTACGACTGCTGCGGGAGTTCGAGGAACGGACCCGGGTGGAGTTCCAGACCGGCCAGATCGCGGGCTTCACCCATCTCTATGCCGGGATGGAAGCCATCGCCGTCGGCGTCTGCGAGCACTTGACCGACGAGGACCGCATCATCAGCACGCACCGCGGCCATGGCCACTGCCTCGCCAAGGGCTGCGATCCTGCCGCCATGATGCTGGAGCTGTGGGGCTCCACCGACGGCCTCTGCCGCGGCAAGGGCGGCACGATGCACATCGCCGACTTCAGCCGCGGCATGCTCGGCGCCAACGCCGTGGTGGGCGCCGGCGCGCCGATCGCGGTCGGCGCGGCGCTCGCCTCCGCCATGACAGGCGGCACCTGGGTCGCCGTGTCGTTCGTCGGCGACGGCGGCACCAACATCGGCAGCGTCTACGAGGCGATGAACCTCGCGGTCGTGCTGCAGCTGCCGAAGATCTTCGTGATCGAAGACAACGGCTGGGGCGAGATGACGCCGATCGCGAACGCCACCGGCAACCGCGACCTCGCGGCGCGGGCCGCCGCGATGGGCATGCCGGCAGTCGCGGTAGACGGCGTGGACTTCTTCGCAGTGCACGCGGCAGCGGGCGAAGCCATCGCTCGTGCGCGGCGGGGCGGCGGCCCGTCCACGCTCGTGGCGAGCGCGCCGCGGTTCTACGGCCACCACGAAGGCGACCCGCAGCTCTACCGCAGCCGCGAAGAGATCGCCGACCTGCGCCGCCGCGAGGACTGCCTGCCGCGCTTCATCGAGCGCGTCACCACCGAAGGTTCGCTCACCGCCGCCGAGCTCGCGGCGGTCGATGCGGACATCGTACGCATCATGGACGACGCGGTCGCGAAGGCGAAGGCGGGTCCACGGCCCGTCCCCGGAGACGTGTTCGATCACGTCTACGCCCGTTACCGCTGAAGGCGACAGACATGACCATCAAGAGCATGCGCGATGCGCTCAACGAGGCCCTGCACCACGAGTTCGAGCGGGACCCGCGGGTGTTCCTCATCGGCGAGGATGTCGGCGGCTTCGAGAAGGACGGACAGCCGGTCGAGATCGGCGGCGTGTTCGGCGTCTCGAAGGGCCTGTACCGCAAGTACGGCCGCAAGCGCGTCATCGACACGCCGATCTCCGAGGCGGCGATCATCGGCGCCGCGTCGGGCGCCGCGCTCTGCGGCATGCGCCCCATCGCAGAGATCATGTTCGCGGATCTCACGGCGGTGTGCTTCGACCAGATCGTCAACCAGATCGCCAAGTTCCGCTACATGTTCGGCGGCCAATGCGCCTGCCCGGTCGTCATCCGCATGACCACCGGCGGCGGCCGCAACGCGGGCGCACAGCACTCGCAGACCTTCTACCCGATCTTCACCAGCTTCCCCGGCCTCAAGATCGCGGTCCCATCGAACGCCTACGATGCCAAGGGCCTGTTGATCAGCGCGATCCGCGACGAGGATCCCGTGCTGTTCTTCGAACCCAAGGTGCTCTACACCGAAAAGTGTGAGGTCCCGGACGAGGCCTACGCCATCCCGTTCGGCGAAGCCGCCATGCCGCGCGAGGGCGAGGACGTCACCCTCGTCGCGTTCGGCCAGTCGGTGAACTGGGCGGTGCAGGCCGCTGACGAACTGCGCAAGACACGCGGCATCCGCTGCGATGTCATCGATCCGCGTACGCCCTCACCGCTCGACGAAGAGACCATCCTTGAGAGCGTCGCCGCGACCGGGCGCTTGGTCGTGATCGACGAATCACCGCCGCGTTGCGGCCTGACAGCCGATATCGCCGCGTTGGTCGCCGACAAGGGGTTCCGTGACCTCAAAGCACCGATCAAGACCGTCACCGCACCGCATACGCCGGTGCCGCAGGCGCGCGAGCTCGAGCGCGCCTACCTGCCGAACCCCCGCCGCATCATCGCTGCCGTCGAAGAGGTCCTCGCATGAGCGCACGCATCGTCGCTGTCGTGGTCCCCAAGTGGGGCCTCGAGATGACCGAGGGGACGGTGTCATCCTGGCTCAAGCAGCCCGGGGACATGGTGGCGCGCGGCGAGCCGCTGATCGAGATCGAGTCCGAGAAGATCGTCAACAGCCTCGACGCGCCGGCGGAAGGTATGTTGCGCCGCATCCTGCTCGACGCCGGGAACATCGCCGCCGTCGGCACGCTGATCGGCGTGATCGCCGATGCGTCGGCCTCCGAGGACGACCTCGACCGTTTCATCCGCGATTTCCGTCCGCCAGATACCGGCGATGCAGCGGCATCCGCCGCCGTGACGACGTCGCCCACGACGCCCGCCATCGCCGCGCCGACCGGTGCCGCGCCGGACGCCGGCGTCGTGCGCGTCAGCCCGCCGGTACGCCGTTTGGCGGAAAGCCTCGGCGTGTCGCTCGAGGGTCTGCGCGGCAGCGGCCCGAACGGCCGCATCCTGCAGGAGGACGTGGAGCGCGCCGCGCGCGGCGGCTCACAAGACGGCGCAGCGGGCGGCTCGGCACCTGCGACTGCACCCGCTGCGGCCACCGCCACCGCTGCCGAGACACCGCGCCTCGAACCCTGGAGCGCGACGCGGCGCGCCATCGCGCGCCGGATGCAGGACGCTGCGCGCGACATCCCGCACTTCTATCTCGTGACCGATGTCGATGCGACGGCGCTGCTCGCGCTACGCGAGCGGCTGCGCAGCGGCGCGGAACCGCCCTCGGTGAACGATCTCATCGTGCACGCCGTGGCACGCACGCTGCTAAGCCATCCGCGCGTCAACGCGCACCACTCCGACGACGGTTCGCTCGTGTTCACACACGCACATGTCGCCGTAGCGATGGCGACGCCCGACGGCGTCGTGGCGCCGGTCGTGGCCTACGCCGACCGCCTGCCGCTCGCGGAGCTGTCCGCGGCGCTGCGCACGCTGCGCGAACGCGTGGCGCAGCGCAAGCTCGGCAAGGGGGATCTCGAGGGCGGCTCCTTCACCGTCTCGAACCTCGGCATGTACGGCGTGCGCGAGTTCACCTCGATCATCACGCCGCCGCAGAGCGCGTCGCTTGCGGTCGGCGCCGTACGAAAAGATGGCGCAGCGTCGACGCTCGCGCTGACACTGTCCTGCGACCATCGTGCGCTCGATGGTGCAACCGGCGCCGCGTTCCTACGCGACCTCAAACAAGACCTAGAGAGGTCCTAAGGCGCCGCTCTGCGCGCCGTGCCGGCGGCGTGCAACCGCGAGACCAGCACCATCACCACGCAGCACACCGCCGCCGGTAGTGCGAGCGTCGAGATGATGCTGTCGACGGACATGCCCGCGGCGATCGCCGCACCGCCGAGCAACGGGCTCGCGATCGAGCCGATCCGGCCGATGCCGAGCCCCCAGCCCACGCCGCGCGCGCGCAGCGCGTCCGGATAGCAGGTGGAGGTGAACGCGCCCAGACAGAACGACGCGCCGACGACCGTGAAGCCGACGAAGAACGCGAGCGTGTAGGCCGCGAGGTCGCTGCGTACGCCGGAGCCGAGCAACAGAAGGCTGATGGTCGCGAACAAGTACATCAGGGCGAGCAGCCTCGACAGCGGGACGCGCGAGGCGAGCCACGAGGTGATGAGCCCGCCGAACACGCTGCCGAAGTGGAACAGCCCGGTCGCGTAGATCGCCACGTCGATCGAGAAACCGCCCTGCTTGAGGAGCGTGGGCAACCAGCTCGAATTGAAGAACACCAGCGCCTGCGTACCGATGAAGACGACCCACAGCATCGGCGTCACCCACTGCAGCCAGCCGGCGAAGAGCTGGGTCGACGGCAACGCTGCTGCCGCTGCGCCTTGCTGCACCGTCAGCGCCCGCCGCAGCAGCTCGTCCTCGGCGGAGCGGCCGCTGAGGCGCTGCAACAGCTCTGCAGCACGCGCGGGATCGCGTCCGCTCGCGATCAGGAAGCGGACCGATTCGGGCAGAAGGAAGAACGCGACGGCACCGATCACCAGCGGCAGGGCGCCGCCCACCACGAACATCGACTCCCAGCCGAACCGCCCGATGAGCGGCGTGGCGAGCAGGCTCGCGAACACCGACCCGATGGCCGCCATCGAGTAGACCAACACCACCAGGAACGGCCGGCGACGCTTCGGCGAGAATTCATTGACCAGGGAGATCACGTTGGGGATGGTGCCGCCCATGCCGAAGCCGGTGATGAAGCGGAACGCCGACAGCGTGGTGAGGTCGGTGGCGAATGCCGTGAGCAGGCTGCCGACGGCGCCGATCACGAACATCCACAGCAGCGTCGTGCGGCGACCGAACCGGTCGCCCATCCAGCCTGCGATCGCCGAGCCGAAGGCCACGCCGATCAGGGAGGCCGACAACGCGAACCCGAAGCTCGACGCCGGCAGGCCCCATTCCGCGGAGATCGCCGGTACGACGAAACCGAGCAGCCCGAGGTCGAAGCCGTCGAGCGTCATGATGGCCGCGCACATCAGGAAGATGCGCCAGTGCAGACGCCCGAGCGGCGCCTGGTCGATCACCGCCGAGACGCTGTCGTCGGCCGCGGGCGCACCGCCAGCCATCAGGTGTTCACCGACCCGCCGTCGACCGCGAGCGTCTGCCCGGTGACGAAGTCGCTCGCAGGAGAAGCGAGGAAGACCAGCGCCCCGAGCAGGTCCTCGGGCACCATGTCGCGCTTGATGGCACGCTGCTGCGTGGCGTTCTGGTGGTAGCGCTGGATGTGCGCGGTGTTCTCGAGGATGGTGTCGCTCATCACCGCGCCAGGCGCGAGCGAGTTGACACAGATACGGGCGGCGCCGAGCTCTCGCGACAACGCACGCGTCATCGACATCAGCGCGCCCTTGCTGGCGGTGTAGTGGACCATGCCGGGCAGCCCCTTGTAGGCCACACCCGAGGTGATGTTGATGATCTTACCGCCGCCGCGGCGGGTCATCACCGGCACCACATGCTTCACCATCAGGAAGCTGCCGCGGACGTTGACCGCCATGACGCGGTCCCAGAGATCGACATCGATGTCCGTGACATCGGCCGGCGGCAACGTGGCGAAGAGCGCTGCGTTGTTGACCAGGATGTCGATGCCGCCCACGGACTCGCAAGCGGCAGCCACAGCCTTGGCCACCTCGGCCTCGACGCTCACGTCGAAACGCAGCCCGAGGACTTTCGCGCCGGGGACCGCGGCCCGCAAGCGCTCCACACAAGGCGCAGGGTCGACGATGTCGGCCGCGACCACGGTCGCGCCGGCGGCGAGCAAGGCCTCGCAGTACGCCACGCCGATCCCTTTCGCGCCCCCGGTGACCAACGCCACGCGTCCATCGAGAATCTTCATCGCCGACACTCCTGCCCGATCTGCTGTATGTGATCGACTATGCCGTGCGCGTCGGCGCAATTTGGGGGTGTTTCTTCGGGAATCGGGCCTTCGATCCGCCGTTCATGATGGCGCTTGCAGCTGTTCATGGTTCCATTCCCACCTTGACTCGAATCTGGAGCCCGCATGATGGATGGCCTTGCCCGACACTGGATCGCCGGAGAGTGGACCGGATCGGCCGACCGCAGCGAGGCGATCACCCTCGACCCGGCCGACGGTAGCGAGGTCTGCCGGTTCGCGGATGGCTCGCGGCCCGAGGCCGATGCCGCGATCGCCGCAGCTCGCCAAGTGTACGACGACAGCGGCTGGGCGCACGACCCGCGCCGGCGCGCGCGCGCGCTGCTCGAGATGGCCGATGCGCTCGACGCCCGGCGCCCCCAGCTGGCCGAGACGCTCTGCCGCGAGAACGGCAAGCCGCTCGGTGAGTGTCTGCACGAGGTGACGATCTCCTCATCGGAGCTGCGTTTCTACGCAGGCCTTGCGCGCGCCAACTTCGGGCGGATCATGGAGACCGAGCCGGGCCAGATGTCGATGATCGCCCGCGAGCCGATGGGCGTCGCCGGCATCATCGTCCCCTGGAACGCGCCGCTGATCCTGCTGGTCCGCTCACTCGGCCCCGCGCTCGCTGCCGGCTGCACCGCGGTGATCAAGCACGCCGCCCAGACCGCCGGTACCAGCGCACTCGCCTGCGAGGCCTTCGCCGCCGCCGCCTCGCTGCCACCGGGCTGTGTGAACGCGTTCTCCGAGAGCGGTACGGCGGGCTCGAAACAACTGGTCGCGTCGACAGACGTCGATGTGCTGAGCTACACCGGCAGCACCCATGTCGGCAAACTCATCATGGCGGACGCAGCCGGCACGCTGAAGCGGCTCAACCTCGAGCTCGGCGGCAGCGCGCCTTGCATCGTGGCCGAGGATGCGGACCTCGGCCGCACAGCCGCCGCGCTCGTCAAAGCCGGGATGATCATGGCGGGCCAGCAATGCGTCGCCGCTTCGCGGGTCATCGTGCACGAGAAGGTCTTCGATGCCTTCGCGCGGCTGCTGAAGGATGCGCTCGCGGCGATGGTGATCGGCCGTGGCAGCGACTCTGCGACGCAGCTCGGGCCGCTGATCGACGCCCGCAGCCGTGAGCGTGTGGAGGGGATCGCGGCCGACGCCGTTTCGGGCGGCGCCCGCCTGCTGCTCGCGCCCACGCGCCCCGCCGGCCCCCTCGCCCGAGGCTCGTTCCTCAGCCCCGGTCTGCTGCAGGTCGACGATCCCGCCACGCCCATCCTGCATCAGGAGATCTTCGGGCCGCTGCTCACGCTGCAGCGCTTCGCCACCGAGGCCGAAGCCGTCCGCCGCGCCAACGACAGCCGCTTCGGCCTCGCCGCCAGCGTCTGGAGTGCCGACCTGCGGCGCGCGCAGCGGATCGCGCAGCAGATCAAAGCCGGCACCGTGTGGATCAACATGCATGGGCGTCTGGCGGCCGAGATCGAGACCGGCGGCTACAAAGAAAGCGGCCTCGGTCGGCTGCACGGCGTGCAGGGCCTCGAAGAGTTCTTGCAGACCAAGCATGTCGCCTGGGAGCTGGGCGCCGCCGCACCGTGATGTCCGCGTCCGTACCACGCCTGCTGCGGAAGATCGCGTTGCTGTGATCCGCATCGACTGGCGACCTCTGCTGACCCGCGACAACCTGCGGCGGGACGCCTTCGCGGCCCTGACGACGACCAGCGTCATGGTGCCCCAAGGTGTGGCGTTCGCCGCCATCGCGGGTCTGCCGCCCGAGTACGGTTTCTTTGCGGCACTGCTGCCCCCGATCGTCGCCGCAGTGTTCGGCTCCTCTTGGCAGATGGTGTCGGGGCCCACGGCGGCGATCTCGGCGCTCGTGTTCAGCAGCCTGTCAGGGGTCTTCGAGCCCGGGTCCCCGCAGTTCATCTCCGCCGCCATCGTGCTCGCGTTCATGGTCGGCGTGTTCCAACTGGCGCTCGGACTCGCGCGCATGGGGCAGTTGGCGAACCTCGCCTCGACCTCGGTGTTGGTCGGTTTCACCACGGGCGCCGCGTTGTTGATCGTGCTCGGACAGCTGCAGTTCGCACTCGGTGTGCCGATGCCCCGCCCACAGGACTTCAGAGCGTTCGTGTCCGGTCTCATGGCGGCCGTCCGTGGTGCCGACCTTGTGGCGGTCGCGGTGACCTCGACCACGCTTCTCGTCGCGGTCGGCATCCGTCTCTGGCGACCCCGTCTGCCGTACTATCTGGTCGCATTGGCTGCCGGCACGCTCGCCGGAGTGCTCGCGACCCGCGGGGGACATCCGGTCGACACCATCGGATCGCTACGCACCGTGCTGCCGGGCTTCGAGATCCCCGCGCTGTCGGTCGACACGATCCGGGCGCTCGCCCAAGCCGCACTCGCGGTGGCGCTGGTCGGATTGCTCGAGGCGGTGTCCATCGCCCGCGCGATCGCCGCCAAGACCGGCCAGAACATCGACCCGAACCGCGAGTTCGTCGGTCAGGGACTCTCCAACTTCGTCGGCAGTTTCTTCGGCTCGTATCCGGTCTCCGGCTCGTTCACACGCACGGCCGTGAGCGTCGACGCCGGCGCTCAGACACCCATGGCCGCCATCTTCGGAACCCTAGCCCTCGCCGTCGCGCTGTTCGGACTCGCGCCCCTGTTCAAGCATGTGCCGATCGCCGCTGTCGCCGGGGTCATCGTATTGAGCGCGTTCGGTCTGCTGCGCTTCGACGAATACCACCGTCTTCTGAAAAGCAGCCCGTCCGACATGGGCATCGCCGTGATCACGCTGGTCTCGACCTTGCTGATCGGTCTCGAGTTCGCGATCTACATCGGCGTGTTGCTGTCGCTGATGCTGTTCATCCGCTGGACCACCAAGCCGTATGTCGGGATCGGCGCGCCGGATCCAGCGACGCCCGGTCGCATCTTCCGAAACGCCGAAGCGAACCAGCTGCCTGAGTGCCCTCAACTGGTGATGGTGCGCATCAACGGGCCGCTCTACTTCGGCGCCGCCGGACACCTGCGCGAGCGCCTGCAGCAGATAGAGATCACCCGACCGGACCAGCCGCACATGCTGATGGTGATGCGCGGCATCGGCGATCTAGATGTCACCGCTGCCGAGGTTCTCGAGGATGAAGCGGCACGGCGCCGGGCACGCGGCGGGCGCCTGCACATCACGACCCGACTGCCGAGCGAGGTCGAGCGGTTGGCGCAGATCGGCGTCACGGAAGCGATTGGCGAAGACGCGCTGCATGAGAGCAAGGGCGCGGCCATCGCCGCCATTCTGCCGAGCCTCGATCCTTCTCGATGCGCCACCTGCACCGCGCGCATCTTCCGCGAATGTCCGACGCCCCGCGAAGTGTCTGACGCGCAATCCGCCTGATCGGCCGGCGCCCGGGGCGGACGCATCTCGCCCAGAGCGACGGTACCGTGTTGTACGTGCTACCCGATCAGAACTTGAATCGGGCCTGGATCGTGTACGTGGCGGGCGGATCCGTGAAGGCCGCGACCGAGAAGAACCCCCCGGGAATCGTATTCTTGAACGCAGCGGTTCTCTCGTCCGTCAGGTTCCTGGCGACCACCTTCATGCGACATTCGGTTCGTCGGCCCAGGCAATGACGTCGCTACCG
>CAIOCH010000385.1 GCA_903856525.1 uncultured bacterium
CCCGGGCGACCCGTATGTGCCCGACTGGACCGAGTTCGCCGCCAAGCATGCGGGCTGGCAGTACAAGTTGCCCGCTTGGAAGCTCAACTCGCTCGAAGAGGCGAACAGGATCCCCGCGGCGAGCGAGCAGCCGGCGGATCCCACCGCGCCCACCGTCATCCCCAGCGCCGGCTGAGGCGGTGCCAGGCACCAACCCGGCACCAACCGTGGACCAACCAGGTTGGTGCCGCGAGAGCCAGTCACCTGCCCGGCACCTCGCGCTCGCGGCGGAAGTCCCTCATGCATGACAGGTTGGAGCGGTGATGCACAGTGCCTGGCACCGGCCAGGCATATCTGGATGGTGTCTGGTCGCTCGAAGGGAGGTGCCAGGATGGTGCCTGGCACCTGCTCAGCGGTACGAGCTCATCGGCTCGCACGCGCACACCAGGTTCCGGTCGCCGTACGGGTTGTCGACGCGGCCGACCGACGGCCAGAACTTGAAGTCGCGCAGCCACGGCGCGGGATACGCCGCTTCCTCGCGGGTGTACTTGTGGGTCCACTCGCTGGCCGTCACCGCGGCCGCCGTATGCGGCGCGTTCTTGAGCGGGTTGTCGGCCTTGTCGGCGCGGCCCTCCTCGATGGCGCGGATCTCGGCGCGGATCGCGATGAGCGCGTCGCAGAAGCGGTCGAGCTCGGCCTTCGACTCGCTCTCCGTCGGCTCGATCATGAGCGTGCCGGGCACGGGCCACGAC
Organism: uncultured bacterium; assembly: GCA_903856525.1. Taxonomy (GTDB): domain Bacteria; phylum Planctomycetota; class Phycisphaerae; order Phycisphaerales; family SM1A02; genus QWPT01. The sequence continues at coordinate 732 of CAIOCH010000385.1, forward strand.
ATGGTCGGCGCGTGGAAGCCGTAGTCCATCATGCGCTTGGCGATGTCGTCGATCTTGATGCCCGCCGTCTTCTCGAACGGACGGAAGTCGAGGATGAACTCGTGCGCGCACAGCCCGTGCTTGTTGGTGTAGAGCACGCTGAAGTGCGGCTTGAGGCGCGCGGCCATGTAGTTCGCGTTGAGGATCGCGACCTCGGTGGCGCTCTTGAGGCCCTTGGCGCCCATCATGGCGATGTACATCCACGAGATCACCAGGATCGACGCGCTGCCGTACGGCGCGGCCGAGATCGGGCCGATCGCGTGCTTGCCCGCCGAGAGCGGACGATTGACCGGGTGGCCGGGCAGGAAGTCCTTGAGATGCGCCGCCACGCCGATCGGGCCCATGCCGGGGCCGCCGCCGCCGTGCGGGATGCAGAAGGTCTTGTGCAGGTTGAGGTGGCACACGTCGGCGCCGATGTGGCCGGGGCTGGTGAGGCCGACCTGCGCGTTCATGTTCGCGCCGTCCATGTACACCTGGCCGCCGTGCCTGTGGATGATCGCGCAGGCCTCCTTGATGCCCTCCTCGAAGACGCCGTGCGTCGACGGGTAGGTGATCATGAGCGCGCCGAGGTTCTTCGAGTGCTCCTCGGCCTTCCTGGCGAGGTCGGCGAGGTCGATGTTGCCGTCGCCGTCGCACTCGATCGCCACGACCTTCATGCCGGCCATGACCGCGGTCGCGGGATTGGTGCCGTGCGCCGAGGTCGGGATCAGGCACACGTCGCGGTGCGCCTCGCCGCGGTGCTCGTGGTAGGCGCGGATCACCAGCATGCCCGCGTACTCGCCCTGCGAGCCGGCGTTCGGCTGCAGGCTCATCGCGGCGAAGCCGGTGGCCTCGCACAGCCAGTTCTCGAGCGTGCGGAACATCTCCGCGTAGCCCTGCCACTGGTCGCGCGGCGCGAACGGATGGATCTGGCCGAACTCGGGCCAGGTCACGGGGATCATCTCGCTGGTCGCGTTCAGCTTCATCGTGCACGAGCCGAGCGTGATCATCGAGTGCACCAGGCTCAGGTCCTTCGACACGAGCTTGTTGATGTAGCGCAGCATCTCGTGCTCGCCGTGGTAGCGGTTGAACACCTCGTGCTGCATGAACGGCGCGGTGCGCGCGAACGCAGCGGGGATGCAGCCCGCGGTCGCCTCGATCGCGGCGGCGCTCACCGTCGACTTCCTGCCACCCGCGAACACCTCGAGCAGCGCGTCGATGTCGGCGAGCGTGGTCGACTCGTCGAGCGTCACGCCGAGCGTGCCGTCGCCGTAGCTGCGGAGGTTGATGCGGTGCGCGTTCGCGGCCGCGAGGACCTCGTTCGCGCTGATGCCGCCGCCGAGCTTGATGCGCAGCGTGTCGAAGAACGCATCCTTGCCGCCGTTGCCGCAGTCGTGGCCGATCTTCGCCAGCCCGCGCGCGAGCGTGAGCGTGAGGCGGTGCACGCGGTCGGCGATCTGCTTCAGCCC
>CAIOCH010000386.1 GCA_903856525.1 uncultured bacterium
GATCTCGACCAGCGACTGCTCGCCGAAGTTCTTGTAGCTGAGGAGCTCGGCCTCGGTGATCTTGAGGAGGTCGCCGAGCGTGCGGATCTGCATCTTCTTGAGGCAGTTGCGGGCGCGCACGCTGAGCTCGAAGTCGGTGACAGGCGTGTCGAGCACGGCATTCGCCAGGCCGATGGAGCTGGGCTCGCTGTCGACCTTCATGTCCTTGCTCGCCTGCACGTCCTTCATGAAGAGGCGCGCGCGCGCGTGATTCGGATCGGTCTCGACCACCTGGATGAGCAGGCGCTCGGCGCGGCCGTACTCGCCGCGGTCCTCGAGGATCACCGCGAGGTTGACCAGCGCGTTGACGTGCGGCTTGCGGACGCTGGTGATCTCGGTGTAGAGGGCGACGGCCTCGTTCTCCTCGCCGCAGAGGTCGAGGAGGTAGGCGAGCTTGAAGGTGACATTGGCGTCGTCGGTGAGCTCGCGCGCAGAGCGGAGTTCACGGATGGCACCCGCGCGATCGCGCGACTTCTCGAGGCGTGCCGCCTCGGCGAGGTGCTTCTTGACAGCCTCGGGGTTCCCAGCCTTGCCACCAATCACCGTGTCGAGTCCGCTCATCGTTCGTGTTCTTTCCGAGATTGCACGCGTACACCGCCGGGGTCCGACCTCGGGGTGCTTGCGAAGGGCGTCGAGTGTAGCCGCTCGCGCGGCGCACGCCCAATGCGGGGTCGATCAGCGGGCCGGCCGTGAGCCGGGAGGCGCCGATTCGGGGCAGCGACGCGCGTCGGGGCTGCGACCGAGTGGGTGGCCGCGTCTCATAACATCCGCGCCGTTCATCCGTGCCGATCGGGCGTTCACGCGCCAACCACGCCTCGCGACCGCCATCCGCCGCGCTCGAAGCGCACACCCACGAAGATGCCGAGCAACGCGATGTACGCGGTGGCGGCGATCCACGGGCCCGTGGCCTCGAGCCCGGGCGCGACGCGGGTCATGACCCAGCCGCCGAGCACGATGACCACCCACGAGAGGACGACCGTTGCGAGACCGGGAATGAAGGTGTCCCCTGCCCCGCGAAGGGCGCCGGTGTAGACGATGCCCACCGCGTCGAGCGTCTGGAAGATGGCGGCGCAGATGAAGATCTCGGCGCCGATGGCGCGGATGTGCGCTGCCAGATCGACGGGCGTGTCGGTGTCGATGAACACCGCGGTGAGCTCGTTGCGGAACACGACGAACACCAGCGCGCACAGGCTCATCCACAGCACAGCGAGCGACACCGCTGCGTGCGCCGAGCGGGCGGCGCGGTCCTTGTCGCCCTCTCCGATGTGCTTGCCCACAAGGCTGGTGGCGGCGGTCGACAGGCCGACCGCGGGCATGAACGACACATGCACGAAGCGCATGGCCGCCCAGCCCGCCGTCATGTGGGCGCTGCCGAATCCGCCGGCGAGCACGGTCATGAAGATCGCCCAGCACACCATCTCGTTGCCGAACTGGATGCCCGCGGGCCAGCCGAGCCGCAGGACATCGCGGATGGCCGCCCAGTCGGGGCGCCAGGCGCGCGCCACCGCGAACTCGCGCTCCAGGCGTTGGGAGAAGAACACGGCGAGGGGGATGGCAAGTTCCACCGTGGTGCCCACGATCGTGCCGAGCGCGGCGCCGAGGACGCCGAAGACGGGCGCGCCGGGGATCCCGGGCAGCCCGAGCTCGGGCAGGCCGCGCTCGCCGTAGATGAACACGTAGTTCGCCAGCACATTGACGATGTTGCCCGAGATGGCGGCCACGGTGACCACCTTCGGGCGCTGCAGGCCGAAGAAGAAGTTCGACATGGCCTTGGCGCCCACGGTGATGACGCCCGCGAAGAGCAGCGCCTGCGCGTACTGCGTCTCCATCTCCAGCAGCCCGTCCTCGTGGCCCATGGCCGCGAACAGCGGGCCGATGAGGAAGGCGAACGGCAGCAGGACGATCAGCCAGTAGCCGAGCGAGACCCACAGTCCCGCCCAGCCGTAGCGCGCGACCTCATCGGTGCGGCCTGCGCCCACGCGCTGCGCCACCAGCGTGTTGACGAGCGCGAGGATGCCGAACGCGATCGAGATCGCGACCCACGACCACATGCCGCCGTTGCCCTGCGCAGCGACCTCCACGGGGCCGAGCACCGACACCATGAGGCTGTCGACGAACTGCATCGCCGTGTAGCTGAGCATCGCGATGACGGTGGGCCAGGCTTGGGTCCA
>CAIOCH010000387.1 GCA_903856525.1 uncultured bacterium
ACCAACTCGCGTTCGCGGTTAGCAACTCGTACTTCTGCCTGAACTCGCCGGCGAACATCACGGGACCACTCGTCGATCTGGGCGGCAACGACTTCGGCGAGGACTGCGATTCCAACGGCGTGTGCGACGTTGATGAGATTGCGGCGGGTGCGCCCGATGCCAACGGCAACGGTGAACTCGATGTCTGCGAGCAGTCGCGGGGCGATCTCGATCTCGACGGGATCGTCGGCGGCGGTGACCTCGCGATCCTGCTGTCGAGTTGGGGCGGGGCAGGCGGGACCGTTGGTGATCTCAACGGGGACGGCCAGGTGTCGGCGGAGGACCTCGCCCTGCTGCTGAGTTTCTGGGGCACTTGATTTCGGAAGTCATCCTCCGGAAGGCGGTTCCGTCCACATGTGCCCCGCGCTTGCGCATCGGCGGTGGCTGCTACATTCTCCGCCTATGCCCGACACCGCCGTGCCGTCCGCCTGCCCTGCGCCGCGTCCGATCGAGAAGTCGCTTCCCGAGGCGCCGCTGCGCGATGTCATGGCGGGTGCGAGCCGCTGGACCATCCCGATCCATGAGCACGGCTTCATCGCGCTGGTCGACGCCATGCCGCGCCTGGTGCCCGAGGGGCAGACCGCCGACAGCGCGATCGTGCAGTCGGCGCGCGTGTCGTATGGGCAGGGCACCAAGATGGTCAGCGAGGACCGCGGCCTTGTCCGCTACCTCATGCGGCACCGGCACTCGACGCCGTTCGAGATGGTGGAGTTCAAGTTCCACATCGCCATGCCGATCTTCATCGCGCGGCAGTGGATCCGCCACCGCACCGCCAATGTGAACGAGTACAGCGCGCGCTACTCGATCATGCCCGACCGCTTCTACCGGCCCGACATCGAGAATGTGCGCAAGCAGTCGAAGACCAACCGCCAGGGCGGCGAGGGCCCGATAGATGCAGGCACCGCCGACGAGTTCCTCAAGCTCCTCGAGAGCGCCGAGGCCAACTACCAGAAGTACCTCGACCTCACCGAGCGCGGCGTGGCGCGCGAACTCGCGCGCGCCGTGCTGCCCGTGAGCGTGTACACCGAGTGGTACTGGAAGTGCGACCTGCACAACATCTTCCACTTCCTCTCGCTGCGCATGGATCCCCACGCGCAGATCGAGATCCAGGAGTACGCGCGCGCGATGTACGAGCTGATCAAGCCCATCGTGCCCGTGGCCAGCGAGGCGTTCGAGGACTACCGCCTCAACGCGATGCACCTCACCGGGCTCGAGATCGACGCCATCCGCACGGGCAAGCCGCTCGCCACGGAGAACAAGCGCGAGACCGCCGAGTGGGAGGCGAAGAAGGCGCGGCTCGGGCTCGCGTGAGCCTCAGTCGGAGCCGTCGTCCGGCTCGGCCGAGTCGTCGGTGCCGAGCGGCAGCATGGCGTCGACCTCGTCGGTGGTCGCCACATCCACCGAGCGCAGCCGGCGGTCGATGAGCCCCGTGCGCTTGACGGTCTGCTCGATGGCCTTGCGCGATTCGTCGAGCTTGGTCGCCACCTTGGTGAGTTCGTCGCCGAACTTCTGGAACTGCGTGCGCGCCACCGCGAGCAGCTTCATGATCTCGGCGCTCTGCTTCTGCACCGCGAGGGTGCGGAAGCCCATCTTGAGCGCATTGAGGTACGCGGCGAGGGTGGTCGGGCTCGCGAGGGTCACCTTGCATTCCGACTGCAGCCGCTCGATGAAGCCGGGTTCGCGCGCGACCTCGGCGAACAGGCTCTCGATGGGCAGGTAGAGCACGGCGAAGTCGGTGGTCTTGGGCGGCTTGACGTACTTGTCGCGGATGTCGCGGGCGAAGCCGAGCACGGATGCGAGCAGCGCCTTGCGGGCCGCATCGGCGCCCGCGAGATCGCCGCGGTCGAGCGCCTCGAGCATGCGCTCGTAGCTCTCCTTGGGGAACTTGGCGTCGACGGGCAGGAACACCGTGGCGTCGGCGCCGTCCTCGTCGCGGCCGGGCAGGCGGATGGCGAACTCGACCGTTTCGCCGCCCGAGCGCGTGGGACGGAAGTTCCGCTCGAACTGCGACGGATGCAGGAACTCCTCGAGCAGTCCCGCCAGCATGACCTCGCCGAAGACGCCGCGCGTCTTGACGCCCTCGAGCGTCTTGCGCAGGCCGTTGACATCGGTGGTGAGGCTCTGCACCTGACCGAGCGCGCCGTGCACCTGCTCGAGCCGCTCGCTCACCTGCTTGAACGCCTCGCCGAGGCGCGTCTGCAGCGTCTCGTTGAGCTTCTGGTCGACCACGCCGCGCATCTCGTCGAGCTTGCGCTGGTTCTCCTGCTTGAGTTCGTCGAGCTTCTGCTGGTTCGACTGCTGCAGCGACTCGAGGCGCGACTGGATGGTGCCGCGCATGCCCTCGAGCGCGTCGAACAGCTGCCGCTGCTGGCCCGCGATCGACTTGGCGAGCTCCTCGCGGTGGGTCTTGGAGGCGTCGGCGGCCTCGAGGCGCTGGGTGGCGGCGTTCTGCGCCAGCTCCTCGCGCAGCTTGCGGGCGCTGTCGGCCGATTCGGTGCGCACCATCTCCAGCCGGTGCTCGATGTTGCGCTGGATCTGCTCCACCGCCGCGCCCGTGCGCTTGACATCCTCGGCGAGCGGCGCGATGGCGTCGCGCAGCGCCTGCGCGGCCAGCTGCTGCTCGGCGGCCTGCTGCTCGGGAGAGACGGCGGTCGCGGCGGGGCGGGTGCGCAGCCACACCAGCATGGCGGCGATTCCTGCGGCGACGGCGGTGAAGAGCAGTAGGGCGGTATCCATGGAGGGGCCTCGGCCATCGGTATCGGCGCCGATCAGGCATGCATCGCATGACACGACGACGCGTTTCCCTGCAAGCAGTCCGATGGTTGAACACAGGGTAGCCGCTGCGCGCGGGCTTGCGCGGGCGTCTCCGCGGGTTCCCCGTCAGCGCCTTCCTCGCGTCCGCTTGCGGCTGCCGTGCTTGACGAACACCGCCTGCGCCTCGCTGCGCGCCTCAGCCGTGGCGCGCAGGCCGAAGATGCGCTCCTGGGCGTGGCGGTACGCGGTGCGGTGCTCGACGATGGGCGCGGGGTAGTCGACGCCGATCGTGCAGCCGACCATCGCCTGGAGCAGCTCGGGCATGAGGTGCGGCTCGGCCAAGTGCTCGTCCGGCACGGCCGCGAGCTCGGGCACCCAGCGGCGGATGAACTCGCCGCGCGGATCATGGTCCTCCACCTGCTTGCGCGGGGAGTAGATGCGCACGGTGTTGATGCCCGTGGTGCCCGACTGCATCTGTACCTGCGGGTAGTGGATGCCCGGCTCGTAGTCGAGGAACTGCCGTCCGAGCCACGGGGCGAAGGTCCGCCAGTCGAGCCACAGGTGGTTGCTCGCGAAGCTCACCAGCATGGCCCGCATGCGGAAGTTGATCCACCCGGTGGCGACCAGCGCGCGCATGCAGGCGTCGATCATCGGATAGCCCGTGCGGCCCGTCTGCCAGGCCGTCAGCCGCGCGGCGGCGGTGTGGGGATCGAGTCCGTCACGCAGCGACTCGCAGGATCGGGCCATGCAGCGCGTCTCGATGTCGGGTTCGTCCTCGAGCTTCTGGATGAAGTGGCAGTGCCACGACAGCCGCGAGAGGAAGCTGCGGATGGAGTTCGCCCAGCGCGGGTCGGTCTCGCCGAGGCGGTCGAGCTGCTCCAGCCGCCGCCGCGCGCCCTGGTAGGCGCGGCGCACGCCCATCGAGCCCCACGCGAGGTGCGGCGACAGGCGCGAGCAGGTGTCCCAGGCGCGCACGGGCGAGCCCATGGTCTCGCGGTAGTCGGGGCAGCGCTCCATGAGGAAGCTGGTGAGCAGGGCGACGGCCTCGCGCTCGCCGCCGCGCTGGCGGAGTGCGGCGCGCGTGTCGGGGCCCAGGCGGCACCGGTCGGCGAGCTCGTCGGCGAGCGCGAGCGACGCCGCGGGCACGCGCGATTCACCCACATCGAGGAACCGCTCGGGCGCGTCGAGCCGGGGGCGGCGCATGTGCCGCTCCCAGCGCTCGGCCCAACCGTCGCGGCCGGGATTCGGGCGGAGCACTCCGTGCTGGCGGAACTCCCGGAACGCGACCCCGCGGCGGCGGCACCAGCGCGCCACGCGGATGTCGCGGGCGTAGGTTGCGGAGTTGCCGGTCTCCTCGTGGGCGAGCACGGCGTCGAGCGGTTCCTCGGCGTGCAGCGTCTCGAGCACCTCGGGCATGTCGCCGAGCCGGTAGACGAGTCGCCCGCCGCGCTCGCGTAGCCGGGTGTCGAGCTCCGCAAGGCACTCGCGCACGAAGGCGAGGTGCGAGGCATCGGCATCGGGCGCGCTCCACACATCGGGTTCGAAGGCGTAGAGCGCGATCATGGGCACACCGTCGAGCGCGAACAGCGCCGACGCCTCGGCGAGCGGGGCGTGGTCATCGATGCGGAGGTCGCGCTTGAGCCAGACGACGATCACCGGCGCGGGTTCGTCGCCGGCGTTGCCGCCGATTCGCCGCGTCGAACGCCGGGTCGCGGCGCGGGCTAGGCGTCGCCGAGTTCCTGAAGCGAGCGCAGGGTGGCATGGGCGTCGCCCACGGGCAGTCCGTCGGCGAGCAGCGCGAGGCTGCGTGCTCCCGCATTGCGCGCCGCGGCCGCGCCGGCGGGGCTGTCGTCGATCAGGACCAGGTCCGACGCCTGGTCGATCCCGAGTTGCTGCATGGCCTCGAAGATGCCCCACGGCGCGGGTGCGGGTTCGCACGCCTCGTCGGCCGTGACCACGCAGTCGAGCGGCACATGCGCGCGCGCAAGCGCGTCGAGCTGCGGTCCCAGCAGGCGCCGCGGGGTGCAGCAGATGACGGCGGTACGCACGCCGCGCTTGTGCAGGCGGCGCAGCGCGTCGCACGCGTCGGCGTTCGGTTCGGCCGCGGATGCCGCTGCGGCGAGCAGCCTCGGCTCGAGGTCGCGCGCCATCGTGGCGAGGTCGTCGGGTGTCGCCCAGCGGCCGTGGCGCGCGCGGAACGCCTCCGCGATCCGCGGCAGACCGAACAGCCGGTCGATCTGCGCACGGCCCGTCGGCCCGCGGGTCGCGACCAGCTCGTCCTCGGTGACGGCGATGCCCCAGCGGTCGAAGTTCTCGGCGAGCGCGGCGTGGATCGCGCGCCGGCCGCGGTCGAACAGCACGCCGTGCCACGAGAGCGCCACCGCCTTCGCGCGCTGGAGGACTTCCACGGAGTCTGGCATCGTGGGCGCCCTTACCCCTTCTTGAGCTGCGAGAGGTCGAGCTCGCGCTCGGTCGGGATCGCCTTGAAGCCGACCAGCGGCGCCTCGGGCGCGGTCTGGATCTGCACGAGGCGGATCGGCGTAGGCGGGTAGTAGCGGAGGAGGCCGCCCGGGAAGGGGCCCTCGCCGCGCGCATCCCAGAACTGGTCGAGCGGGATGCGCAGGGTCTGTCCCGACGAGAGCCGCGGGATGCGGTGCACATACCGCTGGTTGAGCCAGATGTCGGCGTCGTCCCAGCTCTCGACGGTCGCGTTCACGATCAGCATCGCGTCGCCGTCGTTGAAGACCTGGATGTCGGCCACGCGCTCCTGCGGCACGTGGAACGGATACGCCCGCGTCGCCTTCGCCGGGTCGCGGCGGACGGTCTCGCAGCCGGCGGCTCCGAGCGGCCCGAGCAGGGCGGCCGTGCCGAGGAGGATCGTGGCGGTCAGGCGCATGGCGTCCATCGTAGTCGATTCCGCGCGCAGACTCAGATGCCGGCCGCCTTGGCGCAGAGCGCGATCAGCTCCTGCGCCCGCGCTCGGGTGGGCGCCTCGGCGATCACGCGCGCGATCGGCTCGGTGTTGGAGGCGCGCAGGTGGACCCAGCCGTCGGCGAAGTCCACGCGCACGCCGTCG
>CAIOCH010000388.1 GCA_903856525.1 uncultured bacterium
ATGGCGTGGACATCCTTGGCCATGCGCGAGATCACGGCGGTGGCGTAGCCCGAACCCGCGCCGACCTCGAGCACGCGGTCGTTCGCACCGATCCGCGCAGCCTCGAGCATGAGCGCCACGATGTACGGCTGCGAGATCGTCTGGCCCTCCTCGATCGGCAGCGGGGCGTCCTCGTAGGCGAGGTCGTGGTAGCGCGCCGTCACGAACCGCTCGCGGGGAACCTCGAGCATCGCCCCGAGCACGCGCACATCGCGCACTCCGCGCGCCTGGATCTGCCTCTCCACCATCCGCCGCCGCTGTTCATGGAAGGTGCTCATGTCGACTCCCGCTCCTCCCGGCGCATCGCCGGTCGTCCTCGGCGCGGTCCATCGCCGCGACGTTCGTTCCCTCGTTCGTTTGGCGCGCCCGCCGAGTCAGCGATCCGAATGCGGCCGCGCCGACGCGGTCTGCGGATGTGGCAGCAGGGCCTTGCAGAGGAGCGCGTGCACCGTGGGATGCGCCGCAACCTCGTGGGCGCGCAGCCCGTGGAGCTCGGCGCGGAACAGCTCGATGCCATCGATGTCGTCGGCCAGCTCGGTGCGCAGTGCCCCAAGGAGCCTGGGCGCCACGAACACCGGCAGGTGCGCCGACGGCGCCGCGCGGGAGGCCTCCCTGAGCCACGCCGCGAGGTCCTTGGCGAACCGCCTCCGCAATTCCAGCGGCTCTCGGTGCTCGTCGGCGTAGTGCTGCGCGGCGTTCGCGGTCGGACCCTGTCCGAGACGGCTCGGCCGTCCGTGCTCGTGGAAATCCACCCATCGATTGTGAAAGTGGGCCGACTCCTCGAGGTGGAGGCGTTCGAGCGGCGCCAGCGTGGCCCTGAAGATGGTCGCGCCGCCGGCGTCGCATGCGGCGATGTCGCACGCGGTCGGTTCGATGGCCGCATCACGCATGGTCCACCTCGCCGACTCCGTCCGCACCGACGCATGCAGTGCTTTGGGGATAACTTCCGAATTGGGAAGATTCACGAATATCTGCAGAAAGAAATTGATCCGCGCATGCCTCGGCCTCGAGACGGTTGAGCACCGCGTTTCCGCCGCAATGCCCGTCAATCGCGTGTGCAAGTGCCTCGACGAGACACGCACGGACATCGATCTTCACCAGTGGATCGGAGAATGGTTGGTAATTCACCTTCATGCCGACGATCGTTGGCGTATGGTTGTCCGCGCGCGACAGGAAGCCTTCCCCCATCGTCCGGCAATTGTCAGTTTCGCTTGTGGGAATGTGCCCCATGATCGGGAGCGTGCGCGTGACGCGTGCGACGGTACCGTAGGACTTGCGCGTGGATGGACGCGCTTTTCAACGCAAGGACCTCGATGAGCGCAGTCGGATCGGACCAAGTTAAATCACAATTGAAGGGAACCTCCGTGCCACAGTGCCGCTGGCCACACCAGATCGATGGCGCGAATGTCCTCCCGTGGATCGAGTCGATCGAGCAATACGACGAGGTCCTGCGCACCGGCGACACGGTCACCGCCACCCAGGGGCTTGCGCAGGTCGCGGCTCGTCTGGCGGAGTGCTCGGGCAGCGTGCTGCACCTCATGCATCACGGCCGGTGCATCGCCGCCGCCGTTCACGGAGTTCCGCGCGACTTTCCCTCGATCCTCGGCCTCGCGCTCGAGGCGGAGCGTGCG
>CAIOCH010000389.1 GCA_903856525.1 uncultured bacterium
GACGCGATGGGCAGGACGTATCGGGACGGGGGTGCGAATCCCCCCGGCTCCAGTATTTTCCGATGCGACAGTATTTTCCGATGCGACTGTCGTTGGCGGCCCTGAACGGGCCGCCAACTTCTTCGCATCGGGGGGGGCGTGTGCCAGCGCGGGGTGACTTGCCCGCGCGTGGGCGCGCCTCGCCCCGGGAGTCGCGCGGAGTTGCGTTTTTCGTGGGGTTGGCCCGATTGCGCTCAATGGCGGGCGGGGGTTGCCGTACGTTCCTGTGGCCGCGTGCGGCTGAGGATGGCATGAACTCCCGATTGAACCCATCGATGACCCAGACCAACTGGGACCTCATTCGCGATGCCGCGAGCGGGTCGGCGACCGCCCAGGCGAGCCTCGATGCCGTGATGAAGCGGGCGTGGCCGGCTGTGTACGCCTACATCCGCGCGTCGGGGCGGCGCAGCGAGGAGGCCACCGAGCTTACGCAGGCGTTCATCTGCGATGTGTTCCTGTCGCGGCACCTGCTGGAGAAGGCCGACCAGGCGCGCGGGCGCTTTCGCACGCTGCTGCTTGGTGCCGTGCGCAACTACCTCGCCGATGTCCATCGGCGGCGACACGCGCAGTCGCGCATGCCCAAGGGTGGACTCGTGGCCATCGAGGCCGCGGCCGACGGCGGCGCGGATTTCACCTCGGATGGTGGCGATGGTTCGCCGGAACGTGCGTTCCACGCGCGCTATCTGGCGGGACTGATCCGCACCGCGAGCGAGCGGCTGCAGCGCGAGCTCGAGGCCGATGGCGATGCGGCGTCGTGGGAGATCTTTCGCACGCGTGTGCTGCAGGCCGCGTTCCAGGGCGATGCGCCCGGGTACGAGGAACTCGCGCCCAGGCTCGGGCTCGAGCGCGGCCAGTGCGCCGCCAAGCTGCTGGTGGCCAAGCGTCGGTTTGCCACGCTGCTCATGGATGAACTGCGCGCAACGGTGTCGGACCCCGATGCGGTGCGCGAGGAAGTGGGCGACATCCTGTCGCTGCTGAAGGGACGATGATCATGATGGAGTTCTTCGGTCTTCCCCTGCACGGTGGCGATGCGGATGCGCAGGCCGGCGGTGGTTTTGAGGGGGGTTTCGAGGGTGGTTTCGACGGGGGTGCCGCCGGAAGCGGCGCCGAGGACAAGAGCGGTTCGCATGCCGCGCAGTCGCTGGGCGACACGCTGCGGTGGGCGTTCGAGCTCGACGAGTCGCCTGCGATCGCGGGCGCGACCTTCCTCACCCGCGAGATCATTCCCGCGGCGCGCGATCCCTTCGAGGCGATCGCGGGAGGCGTCGCCACGCTGGCGCAACTCGAGGACCTGAAGGGTGCGTACAAGATGCTGCGCACGACCGGTGCGACCGCGCCCGAGCGCAGTCTGGCGGCGCGGCTCTACGCGGCGACGATCGCTGCGGCGCTGGTACGGCACGGTGCGCTCATCACGCGCCAGTCGCCGTTCGCGCTGGCGAAGGCGTTCGAGGAGCTGTCTGCCGACCGCGAGATGCCCGAGCGCATCCGCGAGCTGGGCATGATGGCGCTGGATGCGCTGGCCAAGCACCGTTGAGGTCGCGCGCCGCTGCCGTCAGGATCATGGCGAGGATCGGCGGGGACTCGCTGGAGAATCGTCGCGGGGAGCGTCGCCCGGATCACGACAAGCCGACCATGGACGGGCCCCTCATGCGCCTCGCATGTGGTTGGCGGCGCTGTAGGCGGCCACCTTGTAGCACTCGGCCAGCGTGGGGTAGTTGAACACCGTTTCGAGGAAGTAGTCGAGCCCGCCGCCGAGCGTGAGCACCGCCTGGCCGATGTGCACGAGCTCCGTTGCCTGCGTTCCGATGCAGTGGACGCCGAGGAGCCTGCGTGTCTCGCGGTGGAAGATCATCTTGAAGAATCCGCTCGAGTCGCCCAGGATCTGACCGCGGGCGATCTCCTCGTAGCGCGCCACGCCGACCTCGTAGGGAATCTTCTTCTCGGTGAGTTCGTGCTCGGTGGCGCCGACCATGGAGATCTCGGGAATGGCGTAGATGCCGTAGGGGAATCCCGCCGCGGTGGGCTTGGCCTCGACGCCGAACATGTGGCAGACCGCCAGGCGGCCCTGCTCGGAGCTGGTGGAGGCAAGCGCCGGGAATCCGATGATGTCGCCGGCCGCGGAGATGTGCGCGACATCGGTCTGGAACCGCTCGTTGACCTTGATGCGTCCGCGGTCGTCGGACGGGATGCCGGCCTTGTCGAGCGCGAGCTGCTTGGTGGCGCCGACGCGTCCGATCGAGAAGAGCACGGCGTCGACCTCGATGTGCTTGCCGCTCTCGAGATCGATGGCGGCGCCGCGCGGCTGGTCGATGCCGCGGATCTTCTGGACCGTCTCGCCCAGGCGGAAGGTGACGCGCTTCTGGCGCATCTGGTGCATGAGCTCGTCGACGATCTCGTGGTCGCAGAAGTCGAGCACCCGCTCGTGGCGGTCGACGAGCGTGACCTCGACGCCGAGCTCGGCGAACATCGACGCGTACTCGATGCCGATCACTCCGCCGCCGATCACCGCGAGCGACCTGGGCAGCTTGTGGAGGTGCACGATGTCGTCGCTGGTGAGGATGGTCTCGTGGTCGGCGTCGACGGGCGGCGGGGCGGGCACGCTGCCGCAGGCGATGAGCATGTGCTCGGCGGTGGCCTGGCGCTCGAGCGGGCCGCCGATGATCGTCACGGTGTGCGCGTCGACGAAGCGGGCGGTGCCGGGGATCACGTCGATCCCGTTGCGGGAGAGCTGCCGGGCGACCACATCGAGCTCGCGCTCGATGACGCCGTTGACGCGGTGCAGCAGGTCCTGCATGGTGGGGCGGGGGCGCTCGATGGGCACGCCGCGCGACAGCGAGGGGATGTGGGTGAGCGACAGCACCGCCTCGCGGAAGGTCTTGCTGGGAACGGTGCCGGTGTGCAGGCAGACTCCGCCGACCATGCGGGAGCGTTCGATGATGCCCACGCGCTTGCCGAGCTTGGCGGCCTGGACTGCGGCGCGCTGGCCGGCAGGACCGCTGCCGAGGACGAGGAGGTCGTAGTCGAACGCCATGGGCTGCGGAGTGTAGCGGTCGTCGCGAGCTACACTCGCCGCATGAGCAGTGCGCACGGGCCGTTTCGCATCGTCTTCATCTGCACCGGGAACATCTGCCGCAGTCCGGCCGCGGAGAACATCTTTCGCGCGCGCGCGCGGCGGGCGGGATTGTTGCCTGATCTGGCGATCGACTCGGCGGGCACCGGTGACTGGCACGAGGGGGAGGATCCCGATCCGCGCTCGGCGGAGGCGCTGCGCGCGTCGGGGTACCCGGATGCGGGCACGGCGCGCGGGCTCCGCGATCATGATTTCCTGCACCATGACCTGTTCGTGTGCATGGATCGCTCGCATGTGCGCGAGGTCGTTGCGCGTGGCGCGCCGGCGGATCGCGTGGTGCTGATCCGCACATTCGACACGGAGCGTGCGCACGACGATGTGCCCGATCCGTACTACGGGGGCGTGGAGGGATTCACCGAGATGATCGCGATGCTCGAGGCGGCGATGGACGGGCTCGTCGATCGCGTGCGGACGGATATCGCCAGGAAGCGGGGAGGTTCGTGATGGAGTTCGATGTCGCCTCGTTGCCGATGCCGCTGCGCTACAACCTGCTGCTGGGTGCCGTGGTGCCGCGTCCGATCGCGGTGATCGGCACGATGAACGCGGCTGGCCAGCACAATCTGGCGCCGTTCTCGTTCTTCAACGCCGTGTCGAGCGAGCCCATGGTGCTGATGTTCTGCCCCGTGAGCCGCGGCGACGGCGGTGAGAACGACTCGCTGCGCAACGCGAAGCCGGTGTCGGAGGGCGGGACGGGGTGTTTTTCAGTGAGCATCGCCACCGAGGAGAACATCGCGAAGGTTGTGAAGTGCGCGGCGGATCTGCCGCATGGCGAGAGCGAGTTCGACCACGCGGGGCTGACGCCGCGGATGTGTGCGAGGATCCGCGCGCCATACATGGCCGAGAGCCCGATCCACTTCGAGTGCGAGACGATGGAGGTCAAGCGGTTCGCGCCGGGCGTGCCGTTCGGGGGCAACATGGTGCTGGGGCGCGTGGTGCACGCGCGGATCGACGACGCGCTGGCGCATCCGCGGATGCATGTCGATCCGGCGCAGCTTCGGGCGGTCGGCCGCATGGGTGGTCAGTGGTATGCGCGGACGGGGGACCGGTTCGAGCTCGAGCGCGGGTGATTTCGGCGGATTCGCGCGGATTGCGGCAGCGATCGGCGGGGTCGCCCGTCAAGACACGGTTCATGCCAGAGCCCACGCACGCCATCAGCCGCGAGTGGATCCACGCGTTCTACCGCGCGCATCACCGCGCCTTGGCAGCGTACGCCGCGTCGCTCACGCGCTCGCGCGACGATGCCGAGGACCTCGTGC
>CAIOCH010000390.1 GCA_903856525.1 uncultured bacterium
GCTACCGCTTCGAACGCGCGCTGCGGCAGCTCCTCGAGGACGAAGGCGTCGCCCGCGACGACCTCGACGAGGAGATCGCGTGGCTGATGGAGGTGTCGGGGAGGTAGGGGCGTGAGCGCCTCACGCCATGCGCTTCGCCGCGCGGGACGCGCCCCGCGGCTTCGCGCGGATCTGCACGTCGACGCCCGCGCGCGCGAGCAGCACGATCAGCGAGTCGGTGCTGAAGCGGTCGAGGCGGTTGCCGACGAGATGGCAGATGCGCGGCTGGGTCACGCCGAGTTCGGTCGCGGCCCGGCGCTGGCTCCAGCCGCGCTCCTTCAGGACCTCCTGGAGATGCATCATCAGGTAGGAGCGCACATTCATCGCCATCGCCTCCGCCACGGTCGGCTCGAGGTCGAACCAAACGCTGTTGACATAGTCAGCGGGGTCGGTGGAGATCTCGATCACGCGCCTCTCGTTCGCGGAGGAGCGCGCGGTACCGCGCGCGGCTGAGCTCGATGTCGTGCTTCGGCGTGGCTTGGGACTTTTTTTCGAACGCGTGGAGGATGTAGATGGCTTCATGGAACCTCGCCACAAACAGAACTCGGAACGCCCTCGCGCCAACGACGCGGATCTCGCCAACGCCTGCGCCAACGGAGGACATCGGCTTCCAGTCCGGCGGCATCCTTCCGAACTGCAGATCCTGGATGTCCTTGCCGACCTTCGACCGAGCGGTCTTGGGAAACGCCGCGATATCGCCCTGGCTCGTCGCGAGAAACACCGCAGGCTTCGGATCGACCGGGTGCATGATGATATCCATTTGTATATCACCTGCAACGGGCCACGCGCCGACGCATGCAGGGGCCCCGAGGCTACTTCCGCCGCGACCCCTCGCCGCGCGAGGTGACAGTCGTCCGAGCGCTGCGGCCGATTGCGATTGCGTCGCGGCTCGGGCGGAACGGCGCACAGGTGGACATTCCGCCGCGCGTTCGGCAAGAAGGCGTGCCGATGACGGTTTCCGCAGAACAGGCCCGGCGACTCGGGAAGGCCGTGACGCGCACGGTCTCGGCGCCGCCGCGTCGCCGGGCGGGCGCCCTTCTCGCGCTTTTTCTCGCGGGTCTTTCGTCCGCAACCGTCTCCACCGGTCTATCCCTCGGCGCGGGCGCAGTCTCGCCGCCGCGCGAGGAGAACCAGATGAAGACCAGTGCAATGATGGCGGTCGCGGCGGTGTCGCTTGGAGTCTCTCAGCTCGCATCGGGCCAGGCCGTGCAGTGGCGCGTGGAGGATGGGGGGAATGGGCATTGGTATGAGGGTCGGCGTCTCTCTGAAACTTCCTTCATCTCTTGGGGCTACGCTCGGGAAAGAGCTCGTGCGGTTGGCGGTGAGCTCGCTGTCCTGAACACCTTGCTGGAATCGGAATGGGTCTTCGATAACGTCGCGAGCAACACTGCCCTGTGGAGTCTCTCGATGGGACCTTGGATCGGTGCGATCCAAAGCCCAGGGGCGAATGAGCCTTCTGGCGGTTGGCAATGGATCGATGGAACGTTGCTATTCAGCGGCTTTCCGTGGACGCCAGTTCATCAGCCCGACAACGCAACCTACTGCGGTGGCGATGAGAATCGCGTCTGCTACTGGTTTGGCGAGGGACCTCCGCAGCCAGCGAATCGATTCGCGGATCTTGTTGAAACGGGCTACTGCACAGTACGGCCCGAGGGCGATTGGGTGACGTCCGCCATCGTCGAATGGTCCGCCGACTGCAACAACGATGGCGTCGTCGACTACAGACAGATCCTCCGGGGCCAGTTGGACGATGTCGACGCAAATGGCGTCCCCGACATCTGTGAACCGCACAGGGTTCCCGAAGAATAGTCGACGATACAGGCGGCGATCGACGCAGTGCCTCAGGGTGCCTTTGGCATCATCGCTATCGCCGCGGGCGTCTACAACGAGTCCTTCTCGCTAAGCGGCAAGAACGTCCGCGTGCAGGGTGCGCCGAACAACGCCACCATCCTCGACGGCACCGGCCTCGCGACCTCGATCGCGCGCTTGATTGGCAGCGAGCCCGCGACCGCAGGCCTCGAGAACCTCGTCTTCCGCAACGGCACCTCCGGTTCCCGCATCGTGCCCAAGGCGACCTTCACCGTTGGTGGCGCGGTCTATGGCCGCGACTCCTCGGCGTTCATCCGCAACTGCCGCTTCGAGCAGAACGAGGCCGACTTCGGTGGCGCGGTGTACCTGCTGCGCTGCGACTCGGCGTTGGAGGGCTGCGTGTTCGCGGGCAACGAGGCGCTGACCGATGGTGGCGCGTTCTTCGCCTACGAGTGTGCGGGCTCCGTGCGCACCAGTGATTTCACGGCGAATTCCTGCGGCGCGAGCGGCAGTGGCAACGGCGGCGCCTTCAAGACCGTCGGCGCGAAGTCTGTCGGCGGCACCTTTCTCCTGCAGGACTGCACCATCACCGGCACCATGTCGGGCGTCGATGGCGCCGCGGTTCACCACTTCGAGAACGGCGTGCTCGGCACGGCCGGTGCGCTCCGCATCTTGGATACGGAGATCTCCGGCAACACGACGGTGGTCGGTGCCGCCGGCGTGCGTCACGACGGCCGACAGGCTTCGCTCGTGCTCGCAGGTGCGACGGTGGTGTGCCCGAACACCGTGCGCAACATCGACGGTCCGTTCCTACTCGAAGGCGGCGCCACGGTGTGCGACTGCCTGCCGGATGTGACGGGCGACGGCTCGGTGAACGGCGGCGACCTCGGCGTGGTGCTCAACGCGTGGGGCCTGGCCGATGCGCAGGGCACGGGCGATGTGAACCACGATGGCGTGGTCGATGGCGCGGATCTGGGGCTGGTGCTCGGCTCGCGGGGTGCGTGTCCGTGATCCACGCATGACGCAGGCACAGGAGTTGGTTCACTCGCGCGTCAGATCACCACTTCCGAGCCGGCGCCGATCTCCTGGGGGAGGTCGGCGTCGGCCAAGTCGTCGGCATCGAGCGCGGTTTCGGCCAGGATCTCGATCCGCGCGTCGACATCGCCATTCGCCCTGCGCGGCACGCGCACGCCGAACCGCTCGAGCCAGGCGCCGTTGCGGTTCGACTGGATCTGGTGGCTCGACGCGGGGCTGTCGTCGCCGGATGCGTTCTTGATCGGCGCGAACTCCTCGACGCGCGCGGTCTCCATCACCAGGCTCTTCGCGGCAAGCGCGAGCGCGTCGAACACGAACGCCTCGAACTTGATCGCGTTCGGCTCGGCGGGCTCGACGGTCTTCGCCTGCGTGTCGCACCAGTAGGGGACCTTCTTCTTCGCGCGGTGGAACGGCAGCGCGAAATCGCCCGCCGTCAACCGGTCGAGAAACTCGACCGAGATCACATGGATCGCGATCGAACCCGCGTTGAAGCGGAGCCTGCCCGACGCATCGGTCGAGCCCGTGAGCTCGGCGGGCATGTCGCTGTACTCGACCACGCCCGTCTTGCCGCCGATGTCGCAGAAGACGCCGACCTTCTCGGCGGCGTCGCGCTTGGCGACCATCTTGCTCGACATCTCTCCCGACGAGTCCGCCGAGCGCGCGTGCAGCCCGAGGAACACGGGGTCGACGATGCGCACCAGCGGGTTGTCGACCTGGAAGTACGAGAGTTGCGCGATGCCGCGCGCCTTCATGTCCTCGAGCGCGCCGCTGTGGTGGAGCGCGCGGATCGCGCCGCCGTGGCCGTCGGGGTTGACCGCGAGCGAGCCGCGCGTCTCGAGCATGAGCTTGCCGTCGAAGGTGATCGACGGCATCGTGCCCTGCGGGAACAGGAAGGTGTCGGCGGGGTTGCGGCCGA
>CAIOCH010000391.1 GCA_903856525.1 uncultured bacterium
CGCTGCGGTGCTCGAGCAGGTGCAAGGCGCAGTCCTGCGCCGCGGCACCCGCGGCAACCAGGCCGAGCACCAGGCCCGCCCCGGCCGCCGCGAGGCGGCGCTTCACTTGACGATGCCCTTCTCCCGGAAGTAGCGCAGCGCGCCCGGGTGCAGCGGCACGCTGCCCACGGCGGTGGCGGTCTGCAGCGAGATGTTCTTGCCCTGCACGTGCACCTGGCCCATGATGGCCGTGTTCTCGTACAGCGCCTTGGTCACCTCGTAAGCCACGTTGTCGCTCACGCCGTCATGCGTGGTCCACACCGCCATCACGGCAATGGTGGGCACGGGCGCGGTCTGGCCCTTGTAGGTGTTGGCCGGCAGTTGCACCTGGGTGTAGTACGGCTGCTCCTTCAGCAGCGCAGCCACTTCGGCGCCGGCCAGCGGAATGATCTTGAGCGCGTGGCTCTGCGCCGCATCGGTGATGGCCGCCACCGGAACCGCCGCGCAGCGTGAGCTCGCCGCGACGTCCATTGCGGTGCTCGAGGCGGCATCGATCGTCTACCGCGGCCGGCCGCTCGTTTCCCGCAACCCTCGCGAGGCCGACGCACGGCTTGCGCACGCCCTCGCCGCGCTCCGCGGCCGCTGGGCACGACTGGTCACGAGCGCGCTCCGCGCGCGATCGGCGCGAAGAAGCGCCTAGCGGGCCGCCTGGCGCCTCGAGGCGCCTCGAGCCCATCAACACAAATGTCAGCCTGTCCGAATACAGCGCGCCAGTCCCCCGGCGCGCTGGTTCGTTTTTGGGTGCTTCAGGAAAGCGTGTGGGTTGAGACCGGCCTCGAATGGAGATCCGGCCTAGCGAGATAGAAGAGGATCGTTTGCCGGAAGCGCTCGCGGTTCCGGTGCCCGCATGCCATCCGCTTGATCCGCTGGATCCGGGCGTTCATCGACTCCGCCTCCGCGTTCGACGATTGAAGCACCACCGCGTGCAAGATCCGGAAGACTGAGACGAGGGCTTTCAGGTTGGGGGGGAACCAGACGAAGGCCTGAAGACCCTTGCTTCCCGGGGGACCCCGAGCTCTGTTCGAACCTGATCAGGTCCAGTCGGACGAACGGCTGTCGGCCCGTGGCGGCCGTTGGAGAACCGGCCGGCGACTCGCATGCAATCTCCGTCGCGGGCGCAGCCTCAGCCGCGATCGAAGGTGCCATCGAGGGGGTCTCGCGCGTTTTGCGCCGATGCGGCTGATGTCAGATTCCGTGCTGCACTTTTCTGACAACAGATTTGGAGCGTCAGGAAATCGTGAGGGCTGAGACCGGCCTCGGTCGGAGTTCCACGCCAGCGAGACGGAGGTTGATCACGTCGCGGAAGCGCTCTCGGTTCTGATATCCACACACCATCCGCTTGATCCGCTTGATCCGCTGAATCCGCGCGTTCGTCGACTCCGACGCCCCGTCCGGCCGATCGATCACGACCGCCTCGAGGAGCGCGGTGCACCGCGAGTCGGGCTCCGTCCACGGCGTCGTCGCCCGCACACGACTTGTCGCACTTCGGGCAGCTTGCTTCGCCGCGGTGCTCGAGGAGGAACTCGACCGTGCCGACAGCAACGCCGAGGACCACGTCAGGGACGTGCGGGGTGCAGGCGTACCGGGGATGTTGATGGAGAGGTCGCGGTCGCGCATGCCGCCAAGGTGCGGGCGGGGCGGATCACGGCGAAGCCTGTCAGGGTTGGGTGACCCACGCGAAAGCCTGAAGACCCAGAAGATTCCTTTCCACCCGACCCGAGCGGCATCCAACATCGCGTCTTTCCCGCGATTTTCGCGGCGATTCACCCGTTGCCGCCGATGACAAGACCGTGTCCGCCTTCGGCCCGGCTCCCATTCCTCCCAACCCGAACGCGGTGCAGGCGTCGTTCATCGCCCAGCACGCGGCTGGTGCGCGGCCGCGCGACAAGGCCAAGACCCGCGAAGCCGACAGCCCGCGCCGCGTGACGGTACAGGACGAGGTCCGCCTCTCCGATCCTGCCGAAGCGCAGGAGGTCGAGCCCAAGCCCGACGCCGCCGAGGAGTGGAAGCACCGGCGCACGCCGCACCAGCACCGCGATGGCCGCCGCGACCCGTCGCCCGGCGACGATCGACCGAGCCTCGACATCAAGGCCTGACGCGCCCTTGAGGCCTGAAGCATTCTTGTTGGCGATACGCAGCGGAATCGCAGCAAGGGACCCGAATTGTGTGGCAATTTGCCGTACACGCGGTAGCGTTCGAACCAGACAGGACCTCCCCGCATGAGCGTGCTGCCAAACCAACCCTCGTCCCGGCTTGATTTCCGCATCTCGCCCGAGCACAAGGCGCTGATCGAGCGGGCCGCCAGTGCGCAGGGCCAGACGGTCTCGAACTTCGCGATCGCATCGCTGCTGAAGGCCGCCGAGGAGGCGATCCACAGCGAGATGCAGCGCGTGCTCTCCGCGCGCGATGGCCGGAGGTTCCTCGCGATGCTCGACGCCGCAGGCACGCCGAATGCCGCGCTCCGCGCCGCCGCCGCGCTCCACACGACAGCGGGTGACGCGGGCGCGCGCCGCACTTCGAAGGGGCGGTCGCGGCGTGAGCGCTAGCCGGGCGGCATGGTCGGTCGTCGAGCTCGGCCCTGACCACGACCGCGGTGGCTTCGACTGCGGTCATCCGTCGCTCGACTCCTTCATCAAGCAGTTCGCGGGCAAGAACCAGAAGTCGGGAGTCAGCCGGACCTTCGTCGCGCTGATGCCGGGTGAGGCGACCGTCCGCGGCTACTACTCGCTCGCAGCGGGATCCGTGCAGTTCGGGAACCTGACCGAAGGGCAGCGACGGCGGCTCCCGCGATATCCGGTTCCCGTGGCCCACCTCGGCCGGCTCGCGGTGGACCGCGCTGCACAGGGGCAGGGGCTCGGATCTTTCCTGCTCATCGACGCACTGCGCCGCGTCGGCAAGGTCGACCGAGACCTTGGGATCCACGCCGTCGAGGTTGTCGCGATCGATGCGGCGGCGCGGCGCTTCTCCCTCAAGTACGGCTTCACCGCGCTGGCCGATGACCCGCACCATCTCTTCATCTCCATGAAGGCAGTGCGACAGCTCGGACTGTCCTGACCGCTCCCGCCTCAGCGCGGCGCCATGCGCACGCCCAGCGCCTTGTAGATGCGCTTGGTCGCGTCGCTCTTGTTGAGCGTGTAGAAGTGGATGCCCGCCACATCCGAGTCGAGCAGGTCGCGGCACTGTTCGGTGGCCCAGTGGATGCCCGCGCTCTCGATCGCCTCGGCATCGCCGCGGCAGCGCGCGATCGCCTTGAGGAGCGACGCGGGAAAGCGCGTGCCCGCCGCGAGGTCGGCCATGCGCTTGAGGCCCGTGGCGCTCGTCACCGGCATGATGCCGGCGATGATGGGCGCGCGGATGCCCGCGAGCTCGCAGCGGGCGCGCCAGTCGTGGAACGCGTGGTTGTCGAAGAAGAGCTGGGTGACGATGTAGTCGGCGCCCGCATCGCACTTGGCCTTGAGATGGTCGAGCTGCCGCAGGGTGTTGGGGGTCTCCGGATGCCCCTCGGGAAAGCCCGCGACGCCGATGCCGAAGCCCCGGCCGCCGTTCACCCCGAGCCGCTCGCCCTCGCGCTTGATGAAGGCCACGAGGTCGCCTGCATGCTGGAAGTCGCCGAGCGCGAGGATGCGCGCACCCGCGGGCGGGTCGCCGCGCAGCGCCAGGACGTTGCTCACGCCGTTGCCCGCGTACAGCTCGAGGATGCGACTGATCTCGTCGCGGGTGTGCCCGAAGCAGGTCAGGTGGGGCACTGGCTCGAGTCTGGTCTCCCGCCGCAACCGCACCACGAGGGCGTGGGTGTTGTCGCGGGTCGAGCCGCCCGCACCGTAGGTCACCGACACGAAACTCGGTTCGAGCGGTGCGAATTCCGCGATCGAGCGGTAGAGCGACTCCCAGCCCGAGTCGGTCTTCGGTGGGAAGAACTCGAAGCTCATCGTGGTGGTGTCGCGCGAGAGGATGTCCGCGATGTGCATTGCGGGGAGGGTAACGCGGCGGCGGGGTGGCGTACCATGTGTGGCCGTGGCGCAGCGCAAGTCCCCTCCATCGAAGTCCCATCTACCCGGCTCGATCCCCAAGCCGGCGGCGCGGCGGCTCAGCCTCTACCTGCGGGAACTCTCCAGCCGCCTGGAGCAGGGGGAGGAGACGGTCAGCTCCAAGGCCCTTGGGCGCAGCCTCGGCCTGACCGACGCGCAGGTGCGCAAGGACCTCGCCCTCTTTGGTCAGTTCGGGCACCCCGGGCGCGGCTACGCCATCTCCGACCTGATCGACTCGCTCCGCAAGATCATGGGCCGCGACCGCGCCTGGCGCGTGTGCGTGGTGGGGGCCGGCAACATCGGTCGGGCCCTGGTGTCGTACGACCGGTTCCGCCGCGAGGGATTCGAGATCGTGGCGGTCCTCGACGGCGACCCCGCGCTCATCGGCCGTGAGGTAGGCGGCATCAAGGTCCGGCCGACCTCGGAGCTCGCCGCCGTGGTCGCCGCCGAGCGGATCAACCTCGGCATCGTGGCCGTCCCGCGCGACGCCGCCCAGCAGGTGGCCGACGCCCTGGTGGCGGCCGGGGTGCGCGGCATCCTCAACTTCGCACCCCGACGGATCGAGGTCCGCGAGGGCATCGGCATCGTGAGCGTCGACTTCACCGTGGCTCTCGAGCAGCTGGCGTTCCAGGTCGCCTTTGGCCGCGATGCCGCCGAAGGCGCGGGCGCCGACGAACATTCCCCCGACGCAGAGGCGCCCACACGCGGGTAGAACACCCGCTTGGGTTCGCCAGGTGCCAGGTCGACGGGACCTGCGAGTCCGACGCGTCCGATCCAATTCGCCCGATCCACCCGACCGACCCCCTTCCCCGACAGGCATCGCCACATGGGCCGTCCCCACACGATCATCCTCCGCGGTCCTCTCCTCCGCGGACTCCTGCTCATCGCTCCGACCACCGTCGCCGCGATGCTGGCCGGCTGCCAGGGTCGGGCGCTTGTTCCCAATGCCGCCGATGGCTTGCGGGCGGAACTCGTCGAGCGCACCCGTGAGCGGGATGTCGCCCGCGCCCGTGCTGCGGAACTCGAGACCAAGATGGCCGAGCTCACGCTCGCCCGCGACGTCAAGATCGATCCCGAGGCGACGGAGGCGCAGCCGGCGCTGTCGGGTGTCGCACTCTCCACCCTCTCCACCGCCAGGCTGACCGATGCGAACACCGCCACCTTGGCGCTCGTGCTCGAGCCTCGTGACGGACTCGGGCGCTTCCTGCAGGTCACGGGCACGGTTCGTGCCAGCGTGGCGGCGCTCGTTCCCGGTCGGGAACCACTGCCCGCAGGCTCGGTGACGGTCGGCCCCAAGGCGCTTCGCGACGCGTACCGCTCGGGGTTCCTCGGCACCCACTACACCATCGAGCTGCCGCTCAGATGGGACGGCGCCGAGGTGGCGCGCGCTGCGAGCGTGTCGGTGGAGTTCACCGACGCCTTCACCGGCAAGAGCTACACCAGTCAGGGCACGGTGCCGGTGATCAAGCCCGCGGAGCGACCCGCCTCCCCGAGCCCCGTGACACCGGGTTCGGTCGTTCCCCCGGTCGCCCCAACGGGATCCACACCGCCCGTCCAACCCGCGTCCCCACCCGCCAGTCGCTAGGATCGCAGCATGCGCATGCGCCGCCCCTTGCTCGCCATCGTCCTCGCCGCCGTCGCGGTGGGCTGCGGCACGGGCTGCCAGAAGGTGCTCTTCCCGAGCGATCTCCCGCGCAACCAGTTCGAGACGCACGACCGCATGCGTCAGCGCTACGTGCCGCTCGAGGAGCCCGATGTGTTCGGGAATCCGCAGCCAGCGCTGCGCGCGCGGCTCACGCAGCCGACGGGTTGAACCCGTTCTCGGCCACGCTCCTCCAGACCCGACATCCGGTGTGATCCGACGCGGTTCCGCGCGGTTGTCCGCGTGCTCGCGCGTCGCGCTTGCAATTCCTGCAGTCGTTCGCGCAGCGTGGCCGAAATCCGTTACCGTCCGCACCTCGCAGAGGAATCGCCCTTGGCACGGAAGCCATCCACGAAGTCGTCGGGTTCATCGAGCCGCAAGCGCCAGGTCCATCCCAAGCGCACGGGCATCGTGTGGAGCGTGTTCCTCGGAGCCATGACGCTCGCGGGCGGCGTGCTTCTCCTCAACGACGGCTGGACTTCGATGCCGCTCACCGCGCTCTCGCGCGCCGCCGAGCCCGCACCGCGCGTGGCCGTGCCGCAGGGTCGCTGGCAGGCCATCGTCATCCACCACTCGGGTTCGCACACGGGCAGCGCCCAGGACATCGCGCGGCAGCAGTCGCGCGACTGGGGTTTCCCGTCGATGGGCTACCACTTCGTGATCGGCAACGGCAACGGCGAGCACAACGGTTCGATCATCGCCGGTCCGCGCTGGTACCGCCAGGAATCGGGCGCGCACGTGGCCGACCGCGGCGCCGCCCAGCCCGACGCGGGGTGGTTCAACGACAACGCCATCGGTATCTGCCTGATCGGCAACGGCGAGAGCCGCGCCTTCACGGTCGAGCAGCTCAAGTCGCTCACCGCGCTCGTGCGCGAGCTGCAGCAGCAGTGCGACATCCCAGCCAGCCGCGTATTCATGCACTCGCAACTCGTGCCGGTGGCCAGCCCGGGCGGCAAGTTCCCGCACGAGATGTTCGCGCTGCAGCTCTCGAACTGACCGCCGCGCCTCCGCGCGTGCTATCAATGACGCCCCCATGCAGGCGTCGTCACCCGTTTCCTCCGTGCAGCTCATTGCGCCCGATGCGGTGCTCTTCGATCTCGACGGCACGCTCGTCGACTCCGTCGAGGACATCCTCGTGGCGGTCAACGGCCTGCTTGGCGACCTCGGCATGCAGCGGCGCTCGCGCGACGAGGTGACGATGTGGGTGGGCAATGGCGCCCGCATGCTGGTCGAGCGGGCGATGGCTGGTCGGTTCGAGGGCTTCGCGGGCCTTGCCGATGCGGCCGAGCGCCACCGCGCCGCCGATGCCGCCATGCCACGCTTCCGCGCCATCTATCAGGAGATCTGCGTCGACCACACGCTGCCGCTCGTGGGTGCGCATGAGTCGTTGGCGCTCGTGCAGTCGCTCGGCATCGGCGTGGCGATCGTCACCAACAAGCCGCTCGCGCCCACCGAGCGCATCGTCGACGCCCTGGGCTGGCGGCCCTATGTGTCGGCGGTCATCGGCGGCGACTCGCTGCCTGTGCGCAAGCCCGATCCCGCGCCGCTCCACGAAGCCATGCGGCGGCTGGACGCCCGCACCGCGTGGATGGTGGGCGACAGCGCCAACGATGTGGGGGCGGCGCGCAACGCCGGCATTCCCAGCATCGTGGTGCGTGGCGGCTACAACCACGGCAACCCCGTGGAGGCGCTCGATCCTGCGCCCGATGTGATCCTCGACACGCTCTCGGACTTCGCGCCGCTGCTCCGGCGGGCGGTTGTGCGGTAAAGCGGAGAAATTTCCGCTCACAGTCGATGGCGCTGCGCGGTTTTCGTATGAAGGGGCGTGAATGGCCGATTCGTCGTGCACCGACGGCCATTCGCGCGCACCCCGCATGTTTCCACCCACGCGGCAGTCCGCGCGGGGGGATGCTGCGGGATCCCTCTTCGGAATCCAGTACGGAGGTCCTGCATGGCCATACATCCAAAGGTACGACCAGTATTCGGGCGCGCCGCATCCCGCGGTATCACGCTCACCGAACTGCTTGTGAGCACCGCGGCCACCGTGGTGCTGCTCAGCGCGTTCATTCCCGCAGCGGGCATGCGCCGGGGCGAGGCCGACGCCCAGGCCAAGCTGGCGCTGCTGGCGCAGGCCAACGCGTGCTACGCAGCCGACTGGAACGGCCGCCAGTGGACCGCGCTCGCCGCCGACGCCACCGGCAACTGCCTGATCGACCTGGGTCGTTCCTGTCCGCCGCAGCAGTATCTCGGCTTCGGGCCCGGCGGCCCCATGTGGGGGTACTTCCTCGGATCATCGGGGCGGTGCTCGAACGACGGCTGGCCGGGAAACTGCGGCAACTACGCACGCTATGTACCGCTCGTGTTCGGCACCGAGCAAGGCGCCGTGCGCGCCCCCAATGTCATCGGCTTCCGCGAGTACGTCTCGCGCGGCTTCTACGCACCCGAGTGGTACGCCGAGGATGATCCCAACTACGCGATCGCCGAGACGCACTTCGACGAGCCCTACGAGTTCAACTACTCGGCCGCCACCGACAACTATGCCGACGCGAGCTTCTGGTTCTCGCCATCGGCCATGCTCAATCCGCTCGTGTTGCGATCGCGCGCCCAGGGCGGGCATCTCCCCTACGACGCGCTGCCCGACCCGATGCGGGCACCCGCCGTGACGCAGTGTCAGTACCCCGACCTCAAGACGCGCATGTGCGAGTACGGGTGGTTCCGCAACGCACCGATGGAGGGACTCGGCTTCACCGCGGGCCGCGATGCGCGGCCGGTGACGCTGTTCTTCGACGGCTCGGTGCAGGCCATCGACATGGGAGCCGTGCAGGACCAGGACTGGACGCTCTACGAGTCGTCGCCCACCGACGACGGCCTGTGGAGCCGCGACACCGCCTACGGCAAGGACGGCTGGCGCCTCGGCAATGGCGGCGACCTCATCGATGGCCGCGGCGGCGGCTTCCATCTGCTCACCACGGGCGGCATCCTCGGCCGCGACCTGCTCGAGCGCGGATCGAAGGGAGGCACGCGATGAAGAGCGATCGCATCCCTCCATCGCGGCGGCGATCCGCGCGCGGACTCACCATCACCGAAGTGCTCGTCATCCTTGCGCTGCTCGCCGTGCTGCTGGCGATGGGCGTGCCCATGTTCCAGCGCGTGGGCTGCAACGCCATGCGCGATGTGTCCCGTGCCAATCTCGCGGCGCTCGGCCAGGCGCACACCATGTACGCGGGCGACTGGAACGGCCGCCAGTACACTATGGTGCCCGACACGCTCGGCTACAACAACGGCAACTTCCCCGTGTGGGAGCCGCTGAATGGCTGCGTGCCCCAGGTGCTGCTCGGCACCGACGCGCAGGGCGTCGACCACTTCATGGGAACGGAGTGCGCGGGCCCCGATGTGCGCCTCAAGCCCAAGTGGCTCAAGCCGATCGACCTCGCGGGGCGGACGGCGGCCGGATCGCACCGCCTCTCGAACGCACGCATGGTCAACGAGTATGTGAACGGGCGCTTCTACGACGAGCGCTTCTACGCACCCGACGATCCGCTGCTCGGCGAGGACGCGCGCGCGGTCATCGACGGTGGTGGCGACTTCGAGGATCTCCGTGGCGGGATCGTGCTGTCGACCTACTCGTACTCGCCCGCGGCCATGTACGACCCGCGTGTGTTCGGCTTCGGCGGGTCGGGCGTGGTGTACAACAGCCCCGACACCAGCGCGTCGCTGCAGGGATTCGGCTACCGCTCGCCATCGGTGTCGCAGTGCGTGCATCCGAGCCTCAAGACGCGTCTCATGGAGATGTGGACCATCGAGCTCGCGCCGGACGACTGCAACCAATTCGTGCCCGAGGAGTGTGTGCCGTACCAGTGGAACCAGGTCTACCGCAGCCGGCCGTTGACTGCGTTCTTCGACGGCTCGGTGCGCATCACCACGCCGCGCGAGTTCCGGCAGGCCGACAGCCGGCGCCCCCTGTTCGAGGCGACGCTCTGGATGAAGACCACGACGTTCGGATCCAGCGGGGTGGGGGGCGCGCAGTCCGCCGACTTCCTCGTCCACACGAGCGCGCACTTCCTCACCACCTTCGGCATCGCCGGTCGCGACACCGTCGCGTACTGAACCGCGCCGACGAGCGGACCCACCGCCCGACGCGCCCGCTGCGGATATCCGCGGCGGGCGCGTTGCGTCTTCGATGCGAGGACCCCGCGGGGGCGGCCGCGCGATTTGCCCGCGCAGACGACCGCGCGGGATTCCCGAATGCGCCTGCGGCACCTGCGTACATCCCCGTGAGCGCGCAGCGTGCGCGCGACGAGCGAAACGGAGGCATCCATGCATCGCAGCAAGACACGCGTCAACGGCTTCACCATCATCGACCTCGCGGCCACCGCGGCGGCGGGCATCGTGCTCGCCGGCACCGCCGTGCCGGTCCTCTCCGGCGCATCCGCCATGAGCGGCCGCGAGCAGTCGCGCGCCAACATGCAGGAGCTCGGCGACATCCAAACGATGTACGCGCTCGATCACGAGGACCGGCAGTTCTCGCTGCTGCCCGACGACTTCACGGGCAACGCCACGCTCTACCAGCTGCAGCAGGGCTGCATCGAGCCGCTGGTGCTGGGCACCGACATGGATGGAACACAGTGGGGCTACTACCTCTCCTGCGGCGGCCAGGGCGGCAACAACGGCAACATCGTCATGTACACACCGATGGGCTTCACCAACCCGCTCGATGGCCTGTACCGCATGGCCAACACGCCGGGCATCAATGCCTACGCCAACGGCCGCTTCTACGATCCACTCTTCTTCGCGCCCGATGATCCGGCGCTGCGCGAGGGCGATCTCAAGCTCATGCGGTCCGGTGCGGACTTCGGCTTCAGCGGTCCGCCGTTCGGCTATGCGCGTACCTCCTACGCCATGTCGCCCGCCGCGATGTGGTCACCGCGGGTGATGGGCGACGGGCAGCGCATGAAGAACGCGCAGTTCCGCCCGCCCAGCGGGGCGCAGCAGGACTACCGCAGTCCGCGCGTGTCGGAGTGCCTGCATCCCTCGCTCAAGACGCGCATGATGGAGCACCACGCCACCAACAACGCGCCCGCGCCGTGCAACCCCGCCTTCGCCGGATGCGTGCCCTACCTGTGGAACCAGTCGATCGAGACGCGCAACCTCGCGCTCTTCTACGACGGTTCGGTGGCCGAATTCGGCATCGAGGAGACGCTGGTGGCCGAGGATGCGGTTGGCGCCGACTTCTGGCTGCGCAACACGCCCCTCGGGCAGCTCGGCGTGTACGGAGAGTTCGCGCAGGGCGGTCTCACGAGCAGCGCCCACTTCCTCACCACCTTCGGCATCCGCGGCCGCGACCGTATCGACGAGTAGCGTCAGCCGCCCGCGCCGGGTGCAGCCTGCGGCTGTCCATCCGGTGTGGGTGCGCCGGTCGGGCGTCCGCGTCCGCCGGGATTTCCAGGTCCGCCGCTGCCTGGTTGGCCACTCGGCGGACCACCGGCGCCACCGCGACGACGGCCTTCGGCGGGAGGACCGCCGGCGCCGGGATTCGCTCCGTTCGACGCGCCCTCGGGCGGCGTTGCGTTCATCGCTGGGCGCGCGCCGCCGAAACCGGGGGCGCTGGCATTGGCCATCTCAAACACGCTCGCGTCGAGCTTCGCCACGATCTCGAACGACTTCGGCTCGCGCAGCAGCACCTTGTCGCCTGCGGCAAGGCCCTTCTTGATCTCGATCTGCAGCTCGCTGGAGCGGCCGAGCTCCACCTGGCGCTGCGCGAATCCAGCGCCGTCCTGCACGTAGACGAACGCCACGGGACCCTGGCGGAAGATCGCCTGCACGGGCACATTGAGCGCGTCGTCGACGCGGCCGAGGAGGATCTCCGCCTTGCAGCGCATCGCGGGCTTCAGGCCGAGCGATGGATCGGCCTCGAGTGCCGACTTCACCGTGTACTCGCGGCGGTTGGGGTCGCGCCATCCACCGCTGGCGGCGAGCACGCTCACCGTGGTGACCGAGCCTGCGACCGGCTGGTTGGGCATGGCGTCGCTGTACAGCGTGACCGGCTGGCCCGGGCGGATGCGGCCCGAGAGCGCCTCGCTCACCTTGAGGTTGGCCACCATGCGCGAGGTGTCGGGCAGCAGGATCACCAGCTCGTTGGGCTTGAGTTCGGTGCCCACCTGCGGCGGCTGCGCGTCACCGCCGCCACGGCCGCCGTTGGAGCTGTCGATGCTGGTGGCGTACACGATCAGGCCGTCGATCGGCGCCGTGAGCGTGGTGTAGGTGAGCTGCATCTCGAGGTTCTGCAGGCGGTCCTTGGCGCTCTGCAGCTGGAAGTTCGCGCTCTCGAGATCGGCCTGCGCCTTGACCAGCTCGGCGTTGAATTTCTCCTCCACGCGCGCGCGCTCGGCGCGGGCCTGGTCGAGGTCGGACTTCTTCTTGGCCTCGTCCTGGAAGAAGGTGTACTTCTCGTACACCTCGAGGTCGAGCGCCGCCTGCTTGACCTTGGCCTCGGCCTCGATCATGGCGATGCGGTCCTTCTCGAACTCGTCCTTGGCGATGTAGCCCTGCGACACCAGCTTGGCGCTCTCCTCGAAGCGGCCCTTGAGGCGGTCGAGGTTGATGCCCGCGGTCTCCTTGGCGAGCTCCAGCTGCTGGCGCTTGTTGACGACCTCGCCCTCCTGCCAGCCTTGCAGCGCCAGCTCGGCGATCTTCACCGCCACATCCGCCTTGTCGAGCTCGCTCTGCTTCTCGCCCTGCTTGATGGCGAGCGACTGCTGCGCGGCGATCACCGAGCTGTTGGCGGTGTTCACTTTGTCCTTGGAGTCCTTGATCTTGTCGAGGAGCTCCTCCTGCGCGAGGCGCACGAGGACATCGCCCTTGGAGACGCGCGTTCCCTCGGGGGCGATCTCGGTGATCACGGCGCGCGTCTCGAGCTTGTTACGGAGCTCCACCTGCTGCTGGGCCGCGAGCTCACCGCTCACGGGCAGGACCATGTCGAACGATCCCTTCTCCACGGCGTGCAGGTCGCGCGCGGCCACCAGCTGTGCGGCCTGTTCGTCGCCACCCTCGCCGCCGCCGCAGCCGATCGGCGCGGCGGCCACGGCCACGGCAAGACTCGCGGCCAGGAAGCGGAAGATGGATCGGGTGTGGTGTGGCTGCATGGGGTGCTCGTTCACGGGGACTTGTCGATCAACTGCTCGCCGGTCTCCTCGGCGAACTCCATGCCGGGAAGGGGGATCAGCCGTCCATCGGGCGCCACGCGAAGCTGGCCCGTGGTGTTCAGGTAGCGCAGGATCGCCAGCTGGAGATCCTTCTTGGCGTTGTCGAGCGAGTCCTGCGCGCGGCGCAGCGCGTCGAGCGCCTCGGTGCGGTCGCGCGCGGTGGCGCGGTCGGGCGCGGCGTCGATCGCCGCCTGCCGGTTCATGGAGGCTTGGACGTTCTTCTCCTGCACGGCGCGCGAGAAGAGCGAGCGCTCGATGCCGCGGGCGGCCTGGCGCACCTCGACCGCCGCGTCGTCCCGCGACTGGTCGGCCTCGCGACGGGCCTGCTCGAGCAGGATCTGCGCCTGACGCAGCTGCAGGTCCTCCGTCATGCGGTCGAGCGGCATCGAGTAGGTGAGCCGCGCGGTGAAGCTGTCGTAGCCGGGATCGAAGCCGAGCCCTCCGCGGTCGCGGGTGGGATCGGTCGGCAGGTTGTTCGCGAGCAGCAGGTTGAGGTCGCCCAGCGTGCGGTTGCGCGCGACATCGACCTTGCGCGCGAAGTCGTCGACGAGGTCGTAGGAG
>CAIOCH010000392.1 GCA_903856525.1 uncultured bacterium
AGGCCCTCACATGGGAGCAGGCTCGCATCGCGGCGCAGCAACTTGGTGGCCATCTTGCCACGATCACGAGCCCGGCAGAAAACGCGTTCATCACCCCACTCGTGATCGACGGATCGACCAATGTCAGCCATCTCGGAGGCTACCGCTCGAGCAGCGGCTGGGCATGGGTCACCGGCGAGGCATGGGAGTACACCAACTGGTATCCCGGCGAGCCGAACAACAACTCAGGCAATGAGGACTACCTCACGACCTGGGTGACTCCTGGAACCTGGAACGACGTGTTTCCGAGCTATCTCGCTCACTTCGTGGTCGAGTGGGGCCCCGCTCCGTTCGACTGCAACAACAACCAGGTCTGCGATGTGGAAGAGATCGCCACCAACCCCGGCCTCGACATCAACCTCGACGGCACCATCGACAGCTGCCAGTGCATCGCCGATGTCATCGCCGACGGCGTGGTCAACGGCGTCGACCTCGCCAGCGTGATCAACGACTGGGGTATGGCGGACTCACCGGCGGACATCGATCGAAACGGCACCGTCGGCGGCTCGGACCTCGCGATCATCCTCTCCGCATGGGGCCCCTGCACCCCGTAACCGAACTCGGACCTTCGCGGGCCGCCGGACGCGGTGCGGTACGATGCCGCGCCCATGTCCGACCTCACACGACTCCTCGACAACAACCGCCGCTGGGCCGAGCGCATGGAGCAGGAGCGGCCGGGCTTCTTCCGCGCGCTCAAGGCGCAGCAGAAGCCCCGATACCTGTGGATCGGCTGCGCCGACAGCCGCGTGCCCGCCAACGAGATCATCGATCTGCCGCCCGGCGAGGTGTTCGTGCACCGCAACGTGGCGAACCTCGTGGTGCACAGCGACCTCAACTGCCTGTCGGTGCTTGACTTCGCGGTGAATGTCCTACGCGTGTCCGACATCATCGTGTGCGGGCACTACAACTGCGGCGGCGTGAACGCGGCACTGCAGCCGAGCGCGGGGCGCGTGGTCGACCACTGGATCCGCAACGTGCGCGACATCGCCAAGCACTACAAGGCCGATCTCGAGGGCCTGCCCACCGCCGACGCGCAGAGCCGCCGGCTGTGCGAACTCAACGTCGCGGTGCAGGTGGTGCACGTCCGCGAGTCGCCCGTGCTGCTCGCCTCCGACAACGAGGTGAAGGTGCACGGCTGGATCTACGACGTGGGCGACGGGAGGCTGCAGGACCTCACGCCCATGGTGGACGAGGTCCGCGCGCTCGAGCCGTCGGTTCGGCTCCACTGACCAACGGCGCTGCGGCGCTCGGCAGCTGCGGTCCGGGACGGAATTGCGGAATCGCGCCGCGACGCCCTTGCAAAGGGGCGCCCGATCCGTCATTTTCCAGAAATTCGCCCCCTTCCGAACCGCGCCGTCGCGCGGCGGACGGTGGCTGCGCCGTGCCCGGCGGTCGACGTCGGCGCGCGCGCGACCGGAAGTCCCGCAGCGGAGCCAACCATGAGCATCGTCACGCATCTCATCCTCGCGACCTCGCTGCTCATGCCTGTGAGCGCAGCCGCCCTCCCGCAGACCTGCACCGACTGCGATGGCAACGGCGTGCCAGAGGCGGACGAGCAGACGGCGGCGAGCGGCCTCGTGGCGCAGTACTTCCGCAGCCAGGGGGCGGGCAACTTCACCGAACGGCTGGTGGCCCGCATCGATCCCGACGTGCAGTTCAACTGGGGCGACGGCGCCCCCGATCCCGCGTTGCCGGTCAACGACTTCGCGGTGCGCTGGACGGGCACGCTGCTGGTGCCCGCGACGGGGCTCTACACCTTCTCCACGCGCACCGATGACGGCGTCCGGCTGTGGGTGAACAACGCGCTGCTCATCAACAAGTGGCAGCCGCAGTCGCCGACCACCTGGAGCGCGACCATCAACCTGGTGGCGGGCACGCGCGTGGCGCTGCGGATGGACTACTACGAGGCCGGCGGCGGTGCCGAGGCGGCCCTCAACTGGATTCCGCCGGGTGGCGTGCTGGAGCCCGTGCCGACCGCCGTGCTCGAACCCCTGCTCGATCTCGACGGCGACGGCTGGCCGGACGCATGCGGTGACTGCAACGGCAACGGCGTGGTGGATGCGCAGGAACTCCGCGACGGACTGGTCACCGACTGCAACGGCAACTGCATCCTCGATGGGTGCGAGATCGGGCAGTCCGCCACGGTTGGCTACTGGCGCTTCGAGGAGACGGCCGGCGCGGGCGTGGCCGACTCCAGCGGCAATGGGCTGGGGGGCGTGGCGAGCGACATCACGCGGAGCGGCGAGGTCGTGTCGCGCATCGTGCCCGCCACCGCGGCAGACAACAACGGTTCCGCGGCGCTCGGCACGGCCGGCCGCGTGCTGGTCGAGGATCCCTCCGACATCCTCGCGTTCGGGGCGTCGAGCTTCACCATCGAGGCGTGGGTGAAGCTCGACGCGATCGCGGCGGGCGCGACGGCCGCCGACCGGCAGATCATCCTGCAGCGGAAGGCGCTGGCCTCGGGCGACAAGTTCGCCGACTACATGCTGTTCGCGCAGGGCGGCGACATGCCCACGGTGGGCGTGGCCAACGACGGCCGCGGATGCTGCTTCAACGGGCGCGAGCTCGTGCTCGCATTCGGCAACGGCGGCGCCGCTTCCGCGAGTTTCTGGACCGTCACCTCCAACCTCCGCATCGAGGACACGGAGTGGCACTTCGTGAGCGCGGCGTTCGACGTCGACGCGGCGCTCGTTCGCTTCACGCTCGACGATGCGACCGAGACGCTCGCCTGCGTCGACCGAGGACACGTGGATGTGTCGGGGCCCCTGCTCATCGGCATGCACACGAGCGCGGCGGGCACCTTCAACCAGCCGCTCGAGGGATCGATCGACGAGGTGCGCATCTCGGCGGGCTTCCTGCCCGAGAGCCTGCTGCTCGTGCGCCCCGATGCCGCCGACTGCAACGGCAACGGCCTGCCCGACGGCTGCGACATCGCCGGCGGATCCGACGCCGACTGCGACGCCGACGGCCTGCCCGACGACTGCGAACGCGACTGCAACCGCAACGGAACGCCCGACGACTGCGACCTCGCGGGCGGCTCAAGCCAGGACTGCAACGGCGACGGCGTGCCCGACGACTGCCAGCTCGTGGACAACGACTGCGACGGCAACGGCGTGCCCGACGACTGCCAGCTCGCCGGCGGCGACTGCAACCGCAACGGCGTGCCGGACTCCTGCGACCTCGCGTCGGGCGGGTTCCCCGACTGCAACGCGGACGGCGTGATCGACGGCTGTCAGATCGGCAATCCCCTCGACTACCGCATCGACGACGGTGGCGCCGAGTTCGGCGTGCGCGCGGCGGGCAACCGCATGGCGTGGATGAACCAGTTCCGTGTGGAGCAGGGCGCCGCGGTGATCGAGGAGATCGACATCATGTTCGTCTTCGCGCCCGCGGGACAGGCCGTCACGGTCTACGTGTGGAGCGATCCCAACGGCGACGGTGACCCGACCGATGCGCAGGTGCTGTCGGCGCTCGAAACCACCGTGGGCACTCTCGGGGTCTACCGGACCCTCGACATCCCCGATGCGACGGTTGGCCCCAACGGAACCTCGTTCTTCGTGGGGGCGATCACTGCGACGACCACCGCCGACTTCCCCGGTCCGCTCGACTCGAGTGGCGCGGCGCTGTCGCGCCGGTCGTGGATCGTGGGCAGCAGCTCCCCCATCGATCCCAACAACCTGTCGGCGGGCGTGGAGGAGTTCAGGACCGTCGAGCAGGCGCTCCCGTTCCCGGGCAGGTGGCTCGTGCGCGCGCGCGGCACCACCACCACCAACGACTGCAACGGCAACGGCGTCCCCGACGGGTGCGACATCGCCGACGGCACGAGCGCGGACACCGACGGCAGCGGCGTGCCCGACGAGTGCGAGGACTGCAACGCCAACGGCACCCTCGATTCGATCGACATCACGGCCGGAAGCAGCCCCGACTGCAACGCCGACGGCGTGCCCGACGAGTGCCAGCTGGCGGGCGGGGACTGCAATCAGGACGGCATTCCCGACGCATGCCAGCTGACCGACAACGACTGCAACGGCAACGGCGTCCCCGACGAGTGCGATGTGAGCTCGGGCACGAGCGCCGACCTCGACAACAGCGGCGTGCCCGACGAATGCGAGGACTGCAACGGCAACGACATCCTCGACTCCGCCGACATCGCCACGGGCTTCAGCCCCGACTGCAACGCCGACGGCGTGCCCGACGAGTGCCAGCTGGGCGAGCCGCCCCTCGACATCGAGTACGCGCTCGACGACGGCACGCGTGACGGCAACCTCGGCTTCGGCGCAGTGGCCGACATCTACTGGCTCAACCAGTACACCGTGGCGGAGGGCGGAGAGACGATCGCGCAGATCCGCGTGGTGCTGGGCAACGCCTTCGCGGGGCAGCCGTACCGCGTGGGTCTGTGGAGCGATCCGAACGGCGACGGACAGCCGAACGACGCACAGCTGCTCGCCACGGCCGACGCGGTCGTCGCCAACGGCAACACCAGCGTCTTCAACGAGGTCGATGTCGCGCCGACCTTCATCGGCCCCGCGGGGACATCGTTCTTCGCCGGCGTGCTCTACCGCGACGAGTTCGGCAACCAGTTCCCGCTCGGCGTCGACAACTCGTTCGCCAACCAGCGCACCTGGGTGGCGGCGGGACCCACCGTCGATCCCAACGACCTCGGCGTGGCGGC
>CAIOCH010000393.1 GCA_903856525.1 uncultured bacterium
AGATCCGCTGCGTCAAGTGGGCGCGCACCAACAAGGTGCCGTTCCTCGGCATCTGCCTGGGCTTCCAGATGGCGGTCATCGAGTTCGGCCGCAGCGTGCTCAGCCTCGCGGGCGCCAACTCCACCGAGTTCGAGCCCAACTGCGCGCATCCGCTCATCTCCGAGCTCCCCGACCAGAAGAAGCTCGAGGGCATCATGGGCGGCACCATGCGCCTCGGCGGCCAGGACGTGCAGCTCGAGCCGGGATCGCTCGCGAGCTTCCTCTACGGAGGCAAGACCGAGATGCGCGAGCGATTCCGCCACCGCTACGAGGTCGAGCCCGCGTACATCGCCCGGCTCACCGATGCGGGCATGCGCTTCAGTGGACGCCACCCGAAGTTCCCCATCATGCAGATGCTGGAACTGCCCCAGCACATGCACCCCTACTTCGTGGGCGGACAGTTCCACCCCGAGCTCACCAGCCGGCCCCTGTCGCCCAACCCGATGTTCATGGGTCTCGTCGCCGCAGCGATCGCCAGCCGCGAGCCAGAGTTCGCCGCGACCGACCTCGGCCGCCGCTGGGTGCGCGGCGCGCCCAAGGCCGTCGCCACGGCGTGATGCGACCGACTGATTCCGCGAGCTGACTTCACGGACCCATTCCACGCGTGGCCGACACGATCTCCAAGGCCGCACGGAGCGCGCTCATGGCGCGGATCCGCGGAAAGGACACCAAGCCGGAGGTGGCCGTGCGTTCCGCGCTGCACCGCGCGGGATTTCGCTTCCGTCTGTACGCGCGCGGACTTCCGGGCCGCCCCGACATCGTGCTGCCCAGGCACGGCGTGGTGATCTTCGTGCACGGCTGCTTCTGGCATCGCCACGGCTGCTCGCTCTCAAGCGAACCCGCCACACGGCGACGATTCTGGCAGGCCAAGTTCGACGCCAACGTCGCCCGCGACCGACGCAACGCCCGTGCGCTGCGGGCGCTCGGCTGGCGCGTGCTCACCGTGTGGGAGTGCGCGCTGCGGACCAATGCCGGACGCGAGCGGGCCATCGCGGCACTGGTGCGGAGGATCGAACGCTGAACCGACGGGCGATGGAGCGCCGCGGTTCTCGGGCGCCGCGCATGGGCGTGGTTTCCGCAGATTCCCGCGCGGCTTGAGCGTACGGCGACTTCGGCTATACTCCGCGGCCCTTCGCCGATGTAGCTCAGCTGGTTTAGAGCGTTGGATTCATAACCCGAAGGTCGGCGGTTCGAGTCCGCCCATCGGCACTGCGAAGTCTCGACAGAACGGAAACCCGATCCATCGACGATCCGAGCGGTTGCATGCGCGACCGCTCGGTGTGTTTTTGGATCTCGGCGTGCTTGGGGATCCACCCCACCCTCGTGACCCTAGTGACCCTCGTGACCCTCGTGACCCTCGCGGCGTCCTAGAGCAGCGGTGACAGCAGCCCCACCGCATTCTCCACGAGGCGCTTCCACGCCGGTCGCGCGTGCCACTCGCGCGGCAGGATCCGACGGGACTTGCCCAGGTACCGCTCCTGCACCGCCCGCAGCCGCAGGCTGGTCTCCTCGTCGTACACCACCAGGCTTGCCTCGAGGTTGAGCTCGAAGCTGCGGCGGTCGAGGTTGGCGCTCGTCATCAGGCTCGTCTTGCCATCCACCACGATCGTCTTTGCGTGCAGCAGTCCGCCGCGGTAGTGCCAGATCTCCACGCCCGCATCGAGCAGGCGCTGGTAGAACTTTCGGCTCGCGAGCTTGACCAGCCACGAGTCGTTCTGCTCAGGCACCACGAGCACCGTGCGCACGCCGCGCCGCGCCGCCGTGAGCAGCGACGCCAGCGCGGGCTCATCGGGCACGAAGTACGGTGTGGTGAGCACGACCTCCTCCTCGGCGAGGTGCACGATCGAGAGGATGAGCTGCGGCATCGCGCTCTCGTAGGTCGCGGGCCCCGTGCCGAGCACCTGCGCCAGCGCGCAGGTGTGGCCATCCAGCACGCCCTGCCCCACGAGATGCCACAGCTCCTCGTCGGTCTCGAGGTACCAGTCCTCCACGAAGATCTTCTGCAGGTCGTTGGCTGCCGGCCCCGACACGCGCATCGTCGCGTCGATCCACGGCGCGTACCGCTCCTTGACCTTGAAGTCCTTGGCAGCGAGGTTGTGGCTGCCGATGTAGCCGGTATGACGGTCGATCACCACGATCTTGCGGTGGTTCCGCAGGTCGATGCGTCCGAAGCGGCGACGCACCATGCCCACGGGCAGCGCCTCGACCACCCGCACGCCCGCGGCGCGCAGCTGCGAGTGCCGTTCGCTCGTGAGCAGGGCCCGCGAGCCGATCCCGTCGAGCAGCATCCTGCACGCCACCCCTCGCAGCGCGGCGCGCTCGAGCGCCGCGAACACGCGGGCGCTCGTCGGGTCCTCCAGCGCGATGTAGAACTCGATGTGCACGTGCTGCTCCGCGCGATCGATGTCCTCGGCCATGCGCGCAAACAGGTCGTCGGCCTCCTCGAAGATGTCGATGTCGTTGCCTCCCACGGGAAAGTCGCCCGAGATGGAGGCCGCCTGCACCGCCAGCAGCCGCTGGTCGGGAGCGAGCGCACCCAGCACCGTCTCGCGTGCGGTGCGGCGCATCGCACTGGCTCCGCT
Organism: uncultured bacterium; assembly: GCA_903856525.1. Classification (GTDB taxonomy): domain Bacteria; phylum Planctomycetota; class Phycisphaerae; order Phycisphaerales; family SM1A02; genus QWPT01. The sequence goes on from CAIOCH010000393.1 coordinate 2,622, forward strand.
CGCCTCCTCGCGCAGCCGCGCCTCGCGCCGCTCCCCCGCGACCTCGAGGTAGGCCGCCTCGCGCTTGCGCGAGAGCCACGCCTTGCCAAAGATCCAGTAGACGATCGGACCGATCAGCGGCGCCACGATGACCAGCAGCACCCACGAGATCGCGCTCTGCGAACGGCATCGGCGGTCGAGCAGCACCGCGGCGAGGGTCGCCAGTGACAGCACCACGGGCAGCGCCACCAGGATGGGAGCGGCCACGGGCCAGTCGGAGAACAACTGCCTCAGGAGGGGGAGCACTGCGGAGGTACTCTACGGCGGGTACCTTTCCTGACATGAACCAGACTTCCCCGAACCCGGCTCCACCGTCTGCGCCCGGCCGCGCGCCCGATGGCGGGCGGGGCCTCGATGCCTTCGGACCGCTCATTTCGGCCCTGCTCTTCGCCTACTACGGGTTCGTGGCCGGGCTGGCGACCCACGGCTCCGCGGGTGAACCGATCGCCCTGTGGATCGCCTTCGTCTGGGTCCTCCGGATCGGAGCCATCATCTTCGCCATCTCCACGGCCCTTGCGTTCCTGCGAAACCCGAAGACCGACCTCCTCTACGGCGCCGGCGGCCTCTTCGCGACGGCCGCGCTCGCCGGGGTGTTCGTCTGGGATCTGGTCGATCCAAACAGCCTGGCCGTGTCCCCCGTCATCCTGCTCATCCTGATCGTGTGGAACGGCTACGCGTCGATCCAGACCCTGCGCGACGCGCTTCGCTGAGGCCGTATACTGCCCGCCCAGCTGCCCTCCTAGCTCAGCTGGATAGAGCAGCGCTTTCCTAAAGCGCAGGTCGCAGGTTCGAATCCCGCGGGGGGCGCTTCCCGTCAGCCGATAGATCCACTGCACAGATGCTCCGCACCGCCGCCCGCCGGCGCACCCAGGAAACACCACGCCATGATGCCTGTCCTCTTCTCCAACGCCCTCTGGCTCATCGTCTGCACCGTCTGGTGCATCCTGTGCATCGGCCAGGCCAAGGCCGACCGCGCCAAGGGTACGGGCTTCCAGCGCCCGCTCTCCAAGGAAGAGCTCGAGCGCTGAGTGAGCGGCCAGGCGCCTGATCCGCCCCGCCCGACCGCGATGCAGCCCGCGTTCCCGATCCCACGGAGTGGCGCGGGGCCGCTTGCGAACATCGTGCTGCTGCACCCCGAGATCCCCAACAACACGGGCAACATCGGTCGCACCGCGGCAGCGCTTGGCTGCAAGCTGCACATCGTGCATCCCATCGGTTTCGACATGGACGAGAAGGCCCGCCGCCGCGCGGGACTCGACTACTGGCACCTGGTCGACTGCCAGGAGCACGCGTCCTGGGAGGACTTCCTTGCCACGGAGGCACCCAAGCGGCTCTGGCTGCTGAGCGCGCGGACGCGGCACGGCGGGCCTGCGACATCCCACTTTGGCGCCGGGTTCGCACGCGGCGATTACCTGCTGTTCGGCAAGGAGTCGACCGGTGTCGGTCCCGAGACCCACGCCTGGGTCGAGCGCACCTTCGGCGACAACCACGTCCTCCGGATCCCCATGCCTGCCGGCGATGGGGTGCGGAGCCTGAATCTCGCGACGGCCGTGGCGATCGTTGGTTACGAGGTGCTGCGGCAAGTGTGCCCTGCCGGCGCCGGGACCGACGGACGGGGCTGACCTCCGCAGATCGCCTGGATCAGGGCGCCTCGAACCAACGAGTCCAAAGTCCCACCTTGGGCCGAACCGTGCCGAATCGGGGCGCGAATGCGTCATCATGCGTACAGGCCCGTGCGACCGCGGCCTGCGATGGTGCCGTTTCCTGCACCCGAAGGTAGGATCTCCGCCTATGACCGACCCCCGTTCCGTTCGTCTCCTCGGCCAGCGCGCGCGCCGCGCCTTCACCCTCACCGAAATGCTGGTGGTGATCGGCATCATCGCCCTGCTTGCCGGCATCCTGCTGCCCACCCTCAGCAGGGTCAACGAGCGCGCCAAGAAGACACAGACGGAGAACCTCCTCCAGGAGTTCGTCAAGTCCTGCGAGACCTTCCAGCAGCAGTTCGGCTACTACCCGGGCATCGTGCCCGAGGCGATCCTCGCCGCCGACCCCCAGATCTCGTCGATGGAGAACGCGCTGCTCCACCTCTGCGGCGGCGCCATCCCCTCGGATGACCCCGCCTACAACAGCGCGCCGTACAACACCTGGACGGTGCTCACCTTCAACGGCGGCACCACGTACGGCACCTTCGCCATGCGCGTGAACCCGCTCAAGCTCGGCGAGGGTCCGCGCATCCGCGGCGTGCAGTACAAGTCGTTCTTCTCGCCGAAGTCGAGCGACCTCATCGCGGTGCCGGGGCAGAACCTCACGGTCGCGGTCGCGGATGACCGCTATGCCTCCGATCCGCTGCGCATTCCCGACCTCGTCGACGCGTGGGGGCAGCCCGTGCTGTACCTGCGCCAGCTTCGCCCCAACGCCTCCACCATGGTGGCGGGTGCGCAGCCATCGGACCAGATGAACGACTGCATGTTCGCGTTCCAGGGGCTGCGGCCCTACCTGATCTCCGAGAACCTCGGTGAGTTCGGCCTCTCGCAGGCCGACAGCATCCTGCGCGCGGCATCGGTCGCCAACCAGAACGCCACGCTCGCGCAGATCATCCGCAATGTGAGCTACGGCAAGCCCGAGGCGCCGCAGC
>CAIOCH010000394.1 GCA_903856525.1 uncultured bacterium
GACGAAAACACCAAGCGCATGATGTCGGCGATTAGCAATTTGTTGCCGCCCGAGGCGCGTGTGGCGCGTGAACCAACTGAAGCCGAATTGCGTGCTGCGTTGCCGTCGAACTACACCGGCGACCTGAACGCCGAGTTCACGCGCCGCCCCGGCACCGACTAGGCCTGGCCAGCCCCCGGCACCGACTAGGCCTGGCCGCCTGCGCCAAGCCCCGAAAACTACGGTTCTCCAGAGATTTGGACTCAGTCCAAATCTCCGCTACAGTCAGCACGTGTTCTTTGACCCGCTCGCCACACTGCGCACACATCGCCTGCCAGTAACCGCGCAGCGTCTTGCCGTGTTGCGCGCCGTGCACAGTAACCCACACGCCACCGCCGAGCACATTGCATCGGTGGCAACACAAGACCTCGGTTCGATCTCCAAGCAATCCGTCTACGACACGCTCACGACGATGGTCGAGCGCGGAGTCCTTCGCAAGATTCAACCCGTTGGTTCGGTGGCTCTCTATGAAAATCGCGTGGGGGACAATCACCATCATGTGGTGTGTCGCTCGTGTGGTGCAGTCGGCGATGTGGATTGCGCGGTCGGTTATCGGCCGTGCTTGACTGCATCGCATACGCACGGTTTCGTCATCGACGAAGCTGACGTGTCTTACTGGGGCACCTGCGCAACCTGCGCGAAAGATCGCAAGACAGCCGTGAAAAAGAAAATGAATACCAAAACAACCCCGAAACAGAAAACCACTAGCAAGAAAAGGAAAATAACCACATGACCGACGTACAAAAATCAGCAGCAGAGGGCACCGCAAAGTGCCCGTTCACCGGTGCGGTGACCGACAACAAGATGGCACCAACCAACAAGGATTGGTGGCCGAATCAGCTCAACATCCGTGTGCTGCACAACAACCCCGAAGTTGGCGACCCGATGGACCCCAACTTCGACTACGCGAAGGAATTCGCCAAGCTCAACCTCAGCGCAGTAGTTGCTGACCTGAAGAAACTCATGACCAACTCGCAAGAGTGGTGGCCAGCCGACTACGGCCATTACGGTCCGTTCTTCATCCGTATGACCTGGCACGCAGCCGGCACCTATCGCATCAGCGATGGTCGTGGTGGCGCAGGCACGGGCATGCACCGCTTCGCACCAACCAACTCCTGGCCGGACAACGGCAACTTGGACAAGGCCCGTCGTTTGCTGTGGCCAATCAAGCAGAAGTACGGCAAGTCAATTTCGTGGGCAGACCTCTTCGTCTTGACCGGCAACGTCGCGCTCGAATCGATGGGTTTCCCCACATTCGGTTTCGGTGGCGGCCGTGCCGACGTGTACGAACCAGATGAGACCTACTGGGGTGCCGAAACCACGTGGCTCGGCGACGAGCGTTACAAGGGTGATCGTCAGTTGGACAATCCACTCGGTGCCGTGCAGATGGGTTTGATCTACGTCAACCCGCAGGGCCCGAACGGCAATCCCGATCCGCTCGCTGCCGCGGTCGACATCCGCGAGACGTTCCGTCGCATGGCGATGAACGACGAGGAGACGGTCGCCCTGGTTGCCGGTGGTCATACGTTCGGCAAGACCCACGGTGCGGCGCCGGAGGATCACCTCGGCCCCGATCCTGAGGCAGCACCGCTTCAGGAGATGGGCTTCGGCTGGGCCAACAGCTTCGGCACCGGCAAGGGCAATCAGGCGATCACCAGCGGCCTCGAGGGCGCCTGGACGCCAACGCCGATCGCGTGGGACAACAGCTACTTCGACACACTCTTCGGCTACGAGTGGGAGCTGACGAAGAGCCCGGCCGGCGCACACCAGTGGATCCCCGCTGGCGGCGCGGCGTCTGACGCCGTTCCCGACCCGCAGGATCCGTCGCTCTCGCATGCGCCCGTGATGCTCACGACCGACCTCGCACTGCGGATGGACCCGATCTACGAGCCCATCTCGCGCCGCTTCCACGAGGATCCGGCGGCATTCGCGGACGCGTACGCGCGTGCGTGGTTCAAGCTGACGCACCGCGACATGGGTCCGATCACGCGCTACCTCGGCTCCGAGGTACCCGCGGAGTCGCTGATCTGGCAGGACCCGGTTCCGGCCGTCGATCATCCGTTGATCGATTCTGCCGACATCGCGGCGCTCAAGGCCAAGCTGCTCGCCTCGGGAGTCTCCGTGGCCCAGCTGGTCGAGACCGCGTGGGCCTCGGCCTCGACGTTCCGTGGCAGCGACAAGCGCGGTGGCGCCAACGGTGCACGCATCCGTCTCGCTCCGCAGAAGGATTGGGCGGTCAACAACCCCGCCGCGCTCGCAACCGCCCTGGCGGCGGTCGAGGCCGTGCAGCAGGAGTTCAACGCCGCGCAGTCCGACGGCAAGCGCGTCTCGCTGGCCGACCTGATCGTGCTGGGCGGCTGCGCTGCCGTCGAGCAGGCTGCGCGAGCTGCCGGTCATGAGGTCACGGTGCCCTTCGCACCGGGCCGCACCGATGCCACACAGGAGCAGACCGACGTCGAGTCGTTCGCCGTCCTCGAGCCGATGGCGGATGGGTTCCGCAACTACTCGAGCGCGAACAACTGGGATCCGCGTCCGCTGGAGCACCAGC
>CAIOCH010000395.1 GCA_903856525.1 uncultured bacterium
CATCGATGGCTCGAGTCGAGCACTCCCACCGGCGCCCTCACGAAGTCAACAACCTCCCTCTCCACCAGAGGTCGCCGCCGCAGCGGCGACCGCCCAAGCCGTCATCTCCACCAGAGGTCGCCGCCGCAGCGGCGACCGCTCAGGCCACGCGGCGACCGCTCAGGTCAGTCCCGGTACTTCACATGGCACTCCTTGCAACCCGCGATCAGCGCCTTCATCGCGGGTGCGCGCCTGGCGAGATCGTCGGCGAGGAGCAGTTCCTCCAGGGTGCTGGCCTGACGCGCGTTCTGCTCGAGAAGCTCGCGGAAATCGGCGCGTTCCGCCTCGCCGAGCTTCTCACCGATGTTCTCGACATGGGCGTCCTTGTCGAGGAGCCGCAGCAGATCCGCGAGCTTGCCCGCATCCGCGGCGGGCGCGAGATCAGGGTGCTCCGCGGGCACCTTCCAGCCGTTCTTCTCGACCAGGCGAATGCGGTCGAGCGCCTCGTCGATGGCGACCATTGCGGCCACCATCGAGTCGGGCCTGGTCACCTCGGGAAACTCCCTGGAAACCGCGTCGATCACCGACTGCACCACGGGCGCAGCCTTGGCGGTGCACGACCAGAGCCCCTTGTAGCCCTCGGCGGTGCCCGACACCTTCATGAGCTCGGCCGCGCGCGCGTTGCCCATCCAGCCGAGCGACACCGCGACCGTGCCTGCGGCGCCCGCGCTGCGGTGCTTGCCGTGGTGGCAGTGCAGGTAGATGGGCTTGGGCAGATCGCGCACGGCGCGCACGAGCTGCAGTTTGCGCGCGTCGTCGAATCCGTCGTAGCCGATGGGGAGGTGCACGTATCGCATGCCCTTGGCCTTGGCACGCTCGAGATCGGGAATGGCACCGTCGACCGAGATGATCGTCTTGATCCCCAGCTCCGCCAGCGAGGCGAACCCCGCATCGCCCTCGGGCACGCTGCCCGAGTAGAGCTGCCCGGGACCCGAGCCCTGGTATGACACGATGTTGTGGATGCCCGGCATGTCGCGCGGCTCCGCGGAATCGCCGGCGCGCGGTGGATCCGCCGCAGCAGCGAGCAGCAGCACGGGGACGATGGCGAGCCAGAACAGTCGAGCGCGTCGGAGCATGACGCGCCCATCCTAGCCCTCACTGCGACCAGCGGGCGAGGAGCCGCGCGAGGTCGGCGGAGTCGGTGGCACCGCTCGCGTCGAAGTCGGCGCGCGCACCACCCCAGTGGGTGAGCAGGATGGTGATGTCGCGCGGCCCCACCACGCCGTCGCCGTCGAGGTCGCACTGCACGCGGTCGAACGCGTCGATGTCCGCGGCGGTGATGTTGGAATCGCCATCGACATCGTGCCGCGCCAGCGCCGGCACGCACGCGCTGCCGACGAGCCTCACGAGTTGCGCCCGATCGGAATCACTGCGCACACCGTTGCCGTCGACATCGCCGAGCGCCTCGGGCGGCCACACGGGCCACTCGATGTTCGTGGGCACGTTCCGCAGCACGCGCACCGCCGCCCGCCACTCGCCCGCCTGCGGAAAGACGACCTCGACCTCCGGCACCACGGCGACGTTGCCGAGGCCCATGCGCTGGCGGTAGGTGCTCTGGCTCTTGTAGGCGCTGCCGGCCGCGACCTCGCACCAGTGCCTGCGCGTTCCGCCCGCGCCGTCCGGCACCGTCGCCACCAGCCGCGTGCCGATGCCGTGGGTGTTTGCGCCACGCCCGCGCACCGAGAACTCCACCCAGCGGCGGCTCGGCAGCGGCGCCGCGTTGTGCACGTACAGCGCGATCTTGGCGAGGTGGTTCTGCAGCAGGAGATCGGGATCGCCGTCGCGGTCGATGTCTCCGATCGCCATGCAGTAGCCCACGCCCGGGTCGGCCAGGCCATAGATGGGCGCCGCGTCGAGCAGCGGCCACTGCGGCCCCTGCAGGAAGAGGTGGTCCTCGGTGGTCTGCGAGGCGACGAAGATGTCCTGCAGGCCATCGGAGTTCACATCGAAGAGCACCGCGCCCCACGACATGACGTTGCACTCGACGCCCGCCTCCTCGGCCACGCTGATGTAGGTCTGCCCGATGTCCTGCGAGTGGAGCAGGAAGTTGCCCGAGTGCACGTTGGACACGTAGATCTCGGGCACGCCGTCGTGCGTCAGGTCGCCGAACGCCGTCCCCATGGCGTCGGCACGCACATCGGCGCGGCAGCCGATGTCCTCGAGGAACGTGCCGTCGCCGTTGTTGCGGTAGAGCCGGTTGGTGAACGGGCTGGAGGTGCCCTTGTCATTGGCGACGTAGAGGTCCTGGTCGCCGTCGAGGTCGAGGTCGCACCACGACACCATGAACGCGGGCCAGCCGCCATTGTCGACGCCGAGCGCCTGCGCGACGTCGGTGAAGGTGCCGTTGCCGTTGTTGCGGAACAGGCGGTTGCGCGAGTTGTTGTAGAGCGTGCCCGTGCGGTTGGCCACGGCGAGGTCGATCCAACCGTCGCCGTCGAAATCGGCCCACGAGCACCCGGCGCCAGCGCCCGCGCCCGTCACGCCCGCGGCGGCGGACACATCGGTGAACTGCATGTTGCCGTCGTTGCGGAGGAGCGCCGTGGACTTGATCCAGCGGGTGACCGCAAGGTCCAGGTCGCCGTCGCCGTCGTAGTCGCCCGCGGCGATGCCCGAGGCGCGCGTCACCAGCCCGAGCCCCGTGGCCAGGCTCACGTCGGCGAAGTGCCCCGTGCCGTCGTTGCGGAAGAACCCGAGACGGTCGTCCTGCGCGCCGCTCACCACGATGTCGTCGTCGCCGTCACCGTCGAGATCCACGAGCGCCACGCCGCAGCCGAACTGGCCGCCACCCGCGAACATGCCCTGCGCCACGTGGTAGTCGATGCCCCGCGCGAGGGCTTCGTCGGAGTAGAGGCCCTGGGCGAATGCGGGAGCGGCGAGGCCCATGACGCACGCGAGGAGACAACCCGACGCCCACACCACCGTCCCGCGTGCATGCCGCGGGGCGCCGCCGAGCCACCTGAGCGAGTCGAATCGATCCTTCACAGCGACAGCCCTCGCGTGTGCAGAGACGAGCCAACCAACCAACCAAACAAACAACCAACTGAGAACCCACGCTAACCCCGTCTCTGCAGAATGCAATCGAGAACCGAGATGTTGGCGAGAATTCTCGGGCCCAGGCGTGCCGAAGCGTCGGCGAGGGCTGGCCAACGCCCATTTCGCGCGAAAAAGCCCGCCGCCCGCGGGTGGTGCTCCCCCGCTATCCTCGCGGACCTAGGAACCCACCATGAGCTCGATCACCGAACCGTCCGGCTACAACCACGAAGACGCCGCCTTCAAGAAGCAGGAACTCGAGGCGCTCGCCAAGATGCGCTCCGAGCTCGACGCCAAGCGCAAGGCCACGGAGGGCAGCGCCGCCAAGGCCGCCCACTGGATGTGCTGCCCCAAGTGCGGCGGCAAGATGGCGGAGAAGAAGTTCGAGAACGTGATGATCGACCAGTGCACCGCCTGCGGCGGCATCTACTTCGACGCCGGCGAGCTCGACATGCTCATCAAGCACGAGAAGTCGGGCCAGGGCGTGCTCGGTCGGCTGTTCGGCCGCTAAGCACAGGACGCAGCGAGCCGACGGTGGTCAGCGGAGCGCCCGACCTCCGCGGGTTCGGTCGTGTCTCGACTCCAAGCCGGTCTCAAATCACAGCCGGCGGCGCTGGTTGCGACCGACCGATCGGGCGAACGCGTTGATGGCGCGCGAGCCCTCGCTGTCGTCGATCTGACCGTTGCCGTCGCCGTCAAAGCGCGCGATGACCGCGTCCTTGTCGTCCCACGCCATGAGCGCGCCTCCCTCGAGGC
>CAIOCH010000396.1 GCA_903856525.1 uncultured bacterium
CCATGAGACCGAGCACCACGACGAGGACGGCTCTTCCCACCACGGGAGGACTCGTCACCCTGGGGCGGCGGTCGTGAGCCTGTGAGCCTTCGCGATCCTCGCGCTCACTCAAGGCTTCGCCGACACCCAGAGGCGCGTGAGATCGAGATCGAGATCGAACGGCGGGAGAGAAATGGTCAAGAGTTGTGGATCGAGGGCTGATCAAGCGGCGACCTCCTCGGGGCATCGCTGTTAGCAGCTCACGCCGCGGCGAGAAGCCGAGCCGGAAGCGAATCTCGGAACGCGTCGACCTGGCGCGGTCCTGAGCGGTCATCGCAGCGCCGGTCGGGGCCTTCGCGATCGGCATGACGGAGGCTAAGCGCGATGAGAGGTAACTGGCGCAGGACGTCATGCAGACCGGCGGGCAGGAGCGCCGAAACGATCATCGGCCACAGGATCGAGACCAGCTTCCAGGGCTGCTCCTGCCATCGAAGCGACTCTTCGCCTCCGCGGCGAAGGCGCTGGCTCCGGGGGGGAAAGCGCGGAAGCGCCCATACGCTGCATGAGCAGCGCGAGGAGCACCTTCGCGTAGAGCCAAGCGGTGATGGTTTCGTCGAGGTAGTTCGGCAAGCGATCGAGACCGCAGAGCGACTTCCAGCGTTTGAACAGCAACTCCACCTGCCAACGGAGTCGGTACAGCTCGAGGCAGAGATCGGCGTTGAGGCGCGACCTCGGTACGGTCGTGAAGAGCACGACGTACGAGGCGACCTCGCGGTCAAGGTCGGAGACCTTCGAGCCATGCTCTCGGGCCAACCTCGCTCTCGCCTTCTCCGCCTGCGCCACAGGCAAGCGTATCGCGACTACGCGACCGCAGACGTCCTCGAGCACGCCCTTCTTGTCGCTGATGACGACGTCGGCTTCGGACGCGTTGTGACCACGCAGGCCTCGCAGCCAGGACATCAGATCGAAGGGCTCGCCGTTTGGCTTGCGCAGCGGAAGCGTTCCTCTGTTCAAGCGCACGAGGACGTCCGCTCCCTCCGCGACAACGGCGCGAATCCCGGGCGGGTTGCAGTACGCGCGATCGCCAACCGCGAGCTGACCTGCCTGCCACGGAAACAGCTTGAAGGTCTCGCCGACGGAGACGTCCTCCACGCGGACCGTTGCGAAGTCGAGGTCGGTGACGCGCATCTGGACGTGCACGCGGGCGTCCGTCGTCTCCGCGCCCGGGCTACAGACCGCCGTCGCATCGACGGTCACCACTTCATATCCGGCCCAGCGTTCCGAGTCGGCCGGCGTCGTGTCCACCATCGAGCGGACGAGCGCACGAAAGTACGGCGTCGCGCGGAGCATCTTCTTGTGGAGACGAACGTGGCTGACGTCCGGTCCTCCGGCGGCCTTCATGACAGCGACCGTCTGGCGGAGTGGCAGGTTCGCGCCGGCGTGCAGGAGAACCAGGCGCAGCAGGTCGTCGGCCGTCCGGATCTTCGCGTTCCCGAACTGCGTCTGGACCTGCTTGTACTCGTCAGCCAACTCCCGATAGCCCTCGGGAAGGTAGCCCCGAATCGTGTCCCACTCCGACGTCACGTCCACGCGTGGGTTGACCATGCGCGCCGTCTCGCACGGATGGACCCGGATGGAAAGAAAAAGCTGCTAACAGCGATGGGTCCTCCCCGGCTGCCGCCGTGCCTACTGCTGCAAGCGCTTGAACGTGAATACGACGGTACTGCAGTCGCCCGGGACCATGCCGACGAGCTCCCACCCCTCGCTCCCCGAGTCGTTCAGGAGAGGTTCGGCGGCCGCCAGCTTGCCGACGAAGACCGAAACGATCTTGTACTCCCAGGCGGGCCGGGGGAGGAGGTTCGCGTCTCGGTAGGCGCTCATCAGGAGGATTCGGTGTCCACAGCCCGAGTCTTCAGCCTTGCCCGG